>JASIGD010000247.1 GCA_030045295.1 Streptosporangiaceae bacterium | reverse complement strand
GGCCTGGGTGGCCTGCGGGTCTTCTCCGGCTTGGTCTTCGAGCCGCTCGTCGCCAGCAACGCGGTCAGCTACGGCGCGCTGGGCACCGTCTTGATCATGCAGTCCTGGCTGATCGGCGTCGGCTGGGTCATCTATGGCGGCCAGTTGTCCGGGCGCTGGCTTTACGACGGCTGGCTGCGGGCCTGGGCGCACAGGCGCTGGGGCCATCGCCCGTGAGGTCACGCCGCTGGCCGAACGCGGACTCGAACCAGCCGCCGCGATTGTAAGTCAGCCCGGGATGGGCTGGGCAGGGGCCAGGGCTTCGGCCAGGGCCGACAGGATCGCCGGTCCGGCATCGGTGACGTCGCCATGGCTGTCGAACGCAGCTTGCTGGTAGGTGGTGATGACCGCGATGGCAAGCTGCTCCGCTGGCAGGTATCCGACGATCGCGCCGCTGCCTGCATAGAACTTGTTCCCGGTGATCCACGGTCCCTGCAAGATGACCCCCAGCCCGAAGGAACGCGCGGTGGTGTTCTCGGTGCAGGCAGGGCAGCCGGAGGCTGGGTGGCCGAACCCGACGAGGTAGGGGGCGACCTGAGCGCGGTGTGACTGGGGTGAGAGCAGTTTCCCGGAGCCGATCGCCTGGATCGAGGTCGCCAGGTCGGTGACGTCGGTGGTTTGCGAGGCGCCCTGAGGGGCAGTCCACGACGGATTCCAGAAGGTGGTCTCCTCGTAGAACGGCGTGCCCGGTGGGATGCCTAGCGTCTCGCGGCGTTCGGAGCTGAAGGTGTGCAGCACCGGTCCGGGGATCTTCGGGGTATCCGAGCCTTGGGTATGCATCAGCCCCATGGGCTCGAAGATGTACTGTCTCATCAGCTGGCTCAGCGGCTGACCGCCGACCTTGGCCAGGACGGTGCCCAGGATCGCGTAGTTGGTGTGCGAGTACGCCCAGTTGGTGCCTGGGGGAAACGTCGGGGGCGCCGACGTGCCGATCTTGATCAGGTCAGCGGTGGTCCACTGCCGGAATGGGTCCGCATAGATACCGTCGGTCACCGCAGGCTGGTACACGTAGTCTGCGTAACCCGACGTGGAGTTGGCGAGCATCTTGATCGTCACGGCCCTGGACTCCGGCAGTTCCGGCAGGTATTCCGACAGCTTGTCACCCAAGCTGATCATCTTCCTGTCGACGAATTCCAGCAATATCGTCGCGATATAACTGTAGGCGACGAATCCGTTACGCACGTGCATAGCCGGGGTGGCCGGAACCCCGGTCATCGACTCGCCCAGGGCGGCTGTGTAGATGTCTTCCCCGCCGTTAGTCACGCGCACGATCAGTGCCTTCAACTGGTATTTCGCCATCGCCTCTCGTGCGATGGACGCGATCTGCTGCTGTCCGGGTCCCGCGGAACTCCCGGTAGCCAGGCCCGGGCCGACGATCGTGCGGTTCTGTGCGGTTGCCGCGCCTGCTCTTGCGGCGCCCATGACCGAGCCGACCCCGACCGCGGCAGTAACCGCGCCCGCAGTTCGGGCAAATCCGCGCCGGGTCATTCTCGCCGAGTCACTCATGAATGCCTCCGGCCCACCGGCGCCCCGCTTCCCGGCGTCGGCCAGTCCCTGTCGCCACCGAGGTAGCTGCCGCTTCCAAGGCCGTGCTCGGGCGAACACAGGTCCTGAACGGTTCCAGCGGGACAATCGACTCTGGCAACGAACCTCATGACGTCCCCCCACGGTCAGCAGCGTCGCCGATATTGCCCAAACCCTAACATGGCATCCGCTGCCAGTTGCCAAAGTTCAACGTCAGGTCAGACGGAGTAAGAGTGGTGGTAGGCCACACCGCACGTTGGCCTCGGACAAGAGGCCGCCGGTTCAGATCCGGCCACCCCCGGACCAGTTCAACAGGTAGCGGATGCTGCTGTAGATCTGTGCGGATCAGAAGATGGCCCACTGATAGGCAGCCGCGCTACGCTGCCGGTACATCATGCTCATGGGGAGGTGGCAGGGATGGCGGGGCCGGGAGACGAGGTGGGGACGAGTTGGACCTGCGGCTCGGCCAGGCGCTCGCGTCGCGGACCTACGCGGAGCTGGCCGCCTTCACCGCTGACATTCCCGGCGGTCTGACAGCAGCCATGCATCCATGGCGTCCCCTCGGGTGCCGGCACGCGGCCTGCTGGCGCCTGGATCGGCTACCACCCTCGTCAGTCGGGTGACGGCGGGCTGACGTTAGCGCCGCCCGGGGTCCGGGCGAGAAGGCGAAGGGTTTTGCCAGTGACCAACGTTATCGTGCAGGACCTGTTCACTGGCATCGACTTGACTGGTGTGCTGGCCAATGCGATGCTCGGCGGTGTCGTGGCCCGTGAGGAGCGACTGCACCTGGTGGGCTTCATAACGCTGGCGATCTTGTCGGGTCTTGGCGGCGGGTTGATACGCGACACGCTGCTGCAGCACGGCACCCCAGTCGCGCTGACTAATCCCGCCTACATCCCCACTGCGCTGATCGGCGCGGCGATCGCGTTCTTGGTGCCTGTCGGGGGGCGGCTGTGGAATATCGTGTTCCCGCTGGTCGACGCCCTGGCGCTGGGCTGCTGGGCGGCGACCGGAGCCTCGAAGACCCTGGCGGTCGGCCTGGCCGTGCTGCCCGCGCTGCTGCTGGGCACGATCACCGCCGTGGGCGGCGGCATGACGCGTGACATCTTCATGCGCCGGGTCCCGCAGATCTTCGCCGGAGGCACGCTGTACACGACCTCTGCCGTGCTGGCCAGCGGGGTCATGGTCGCGCTGTACAGGGTAGGAGACCCCGCCATCGGGCTGGGTTGTGCCACCGTGACAGGGGCGGGGCTGACCCTGCTGGCGCGCTGGCGCGGGTGGGGGCTACCGTCGGCGCCTGAGTGGCAGCCCAGGCAGGCATGGTCGCGCACTGCCGAGTTGCACCGGGCACGCTACCGCGACAAGCACGAGGATTCTCCGCCCGATTCCAGCGAGTGAATCGGCCTGGAACGTGGGTCCAGTAGATGCCCGCCGCAGCCGACGCCGTGCGACGGGCACTCAGTCGAGGTCGAACTCGTTGCCCTCGATGTCCTGCATCACGATGCACGACTCGTTGTCGTCGTCGGCAGGCAGCAGTCGCACGCGTACCGCGCCGAGCGCGACCAGTCGTGCGCATTCGGCCTCAAGCGTGGCCAGGCGCTCTTCACCCACGAGCCCGGTGCCGACCCGCACGTCGAGATGCACCCGATTCTTAACGACCTTGCCTTCGGGAACGCGCTGGAAGAACAGTCGCGGGCCTACACCTGAGGGATCAATGCACGCGAACCACGAACCCTGATCCTCCGGCGGCAGCGAGCGATCGAAATCGTTCCAAGCGGCGAACCCTTCCGGTGGCGGCGGTACGACATACCCCAACACCTCGCACCAAAAACGAGCGACGCGCTCGGGTTCTGCGCAGTCGAAGGTGACTTGGAACTGTTTGACCGACGCCATCGGTCCACAATAGAGGCGCATGTTGTCGGGAGCCACGGTGGGAGCGTGGCAGCCCATAACGGCGCATGCCACCATGGGCGGTCCGCTACGCCTGGAAACGGACGGCCGAGGGATCAGTGCCGTGCAGACGTGACTGCTGGCAAGTCGTCGGCCGGTAAGATTCCGGACAACATCCCTGTCAATGCCTTCGGAGGCAGGCATGACCGGCAATCCTTCCGATTGGCGCGAGTCCGGCGTACGAATAGTGCGTCACGGCGAACTCGACCCCAACACGCCGCAGACACCCGGCATGCACCGCGAAGCCGCGATCAGCCGCGCTTCAGCCGGGTCCGAGAAGATCTGGGCCGGTACCGTGATGATCCAACCCGGTGCCCAGACCGGCCCGCATCACCACGGTGCCCTGGAGAGCGTGATCTACGTCGTCGCCGGCCGCGCGCGCATGCGGTGGGGCGACAGGCTGGAGTTCGTTTCCGAGGCGGGTCCCGGCGATTTCATCTACGTCCCGCCCTACGTGCCGCACCAGGAGATCAATGCCAATGCCGACGAGCAGCTGAGCTGCATCGTGATCCGCAGCGACCAAGAGCCCGTGGTGGTGAACTTGGATCTGCCGCAGGTCGAGGAGCTCGCGCGGGCGCAGTGGGTGGACCGGCACCATCCGGCCCAGTGACGACGCGAGACGCCAGGTCACCGGCATCCAGCGCTGCGGCACCTTGCCAGTTGCCGGCCCGCAATGCCCCGAGGGCGGGCCGCTCCAGGAGTCCGTTAAATGCCCCTTCGCCGGCGGTCGATGACCGGACTGCAGCCAGCCGGTCGTACGCCTTACGGGTTCGCCGCGTGTGCTCGGCCTGGCTATTACCAGAGATGGGCCAATGGCCCGCCCGATCGGCTCGCCTGATTCATCAAGCACGCTGGCGCCTGCCGCCCTAGCGATCTGGGACGGACTGCGACCAGGCTCGGTAACCTGAAGATCATGCCACGTGACGAGCGCAGCGTTACCCCGCAGAGCGAGGACTTCTCGGCCTGGTACAACGACGTGGTCTTCCGCGCCGAATTGGTAGACCGGGGACCGGTCCGCGGCAGCATGGTGATCAGGCCGTACGGGTACCGGATCTGGGAGTTGCTGCAGGCGGACCTGGACGAGCGGATCAAGGCCACCGGGCACCAGAACGCATACTTCCCGCTATTGATCCCGCAAAGCTATATGCAGCGCGAAGCCGAGCACATCGAGGGGTTCGCTCCCGAGCTGTTCACCGTCACCCACGCGGGCGGCAAGGAACTGGAGGAGCCACTGGTCATCCGGCCGACCTCGGAAACGGTCATCGGGGAGATGATGGCCAAGTGGATCAGCTCGCACCGGGACCTGCCGCTGTTGCTGAACCAGTGGGCGAACGTGGTCCGGTGGGAGATGCGGCCCCGGATGTTTCTGCGTACCAGCGAGTTCCTCTGGCAGGAAGGCCACACCGCGCACGCCAGCGCGGCTGACGCCACCGCCGAGACCATGCTGGCACTGGGCTTTTACCAGGACGTGGCCGTGGAGACCGCGGCCCTGGCCACCGTGCCAGGCGAGAAGACGCCAAGAGAAAGATTCGCCGGCGCCGAGCGCACGTTCTCTATCGAGGGCATGATGCGGGACGGACGCGCGCTGCAGGCGGGCACCTCCCACTTCATGGGGACGAACTTCGCGGCGGCGTTCGGGATCACCTATACCGGCGAGAGCGGCACGGCCGAGCTGTGTCACACCACTTCCTGGGGCATGAGCACCAGGATGATCGGCGGCCTGATCATGACCCACGGCGACGACAAGGGCCTCGTGCTGCCGCCGCCAGTGGCTCCCTACCAGGTCGTAATCGTCCCGATCGGGCGCGGGGACCAGGCCCAGACCACGTTGTCCGCAGCTGCCGAACTGGGCACTAAGCTGCGGCGCGCGGGTATCCGGACGCACGTGGACGACCGGCCGCAGTTGTCGCCCGGCTTCAAGTTCAACGACTGGGAGATGCGCGGCGTGCCGATCCGGCTCGAGCTTGGCCCGCGGGACCTGGCTGCCGGTACCGCGTTGATGTCCCGCCGCCTGAGTTACCGGCAACCGGACGCCGCCAAGCAGGCCATCCCGCTCGAGTCGGCACCAGACCTGTTGGCCGTCGAGCTCGCGGCGTTCCACGAGATGCTGGCGCGACGAGCCGCGGACTTCCGCGACGAGCACACGGCCCCGGTCAATTCCTGGCCTGAGTTCGCCGCCGCCATCGCAGTCGGCTGGGCTCTGGCGCTGCACTGCGGCGAGCAGGCTTGTGAAGACGAGATTAAGACGGAAACCATGGCCACACCCCGCTGCATCCCACTGGCGGGCGAACCCGATCAGGGCACGTGTGTCCGCTGCGGCAGGGCGTCCGCCTACGGCAAGCGGGTGATCTTCGCCCGCGCCTATTGAGCCTGGCCCACCCCCCAGTCGCCGACACGCCGCAAATGGGGCAGGGCTGTCTTCGTCGGCTTTGATTGTCCAGCCCGCGGCGGCTGCGATCGCGCGCGATCGGCCTTGCCAGCCCTCGACCCTGCGCCGAGCAGCGGACCCGGGTGCCTGCGGGAAGGACGCGCAGAGCGGTTACTATCGTCCTGAGCAGGAAGGAGATAGGCCCGTCATGGCTCACTGCCGTCACTGTTACGGCAACTGTGACGGAGGCTGCTTGCTACCGGGCGGTGGGGACCTGTGCATTCACAATCCGGTTCCCAAGCGGACAGCCGGCGAGTGGCTGACGCTGTTGCGGACACGGCAGTTCTGGCGCCGGGCCTTCTGGGGCAGCCGGGCTGGAGAGCGGGCCTGACAGTCCTTAGTCGAGATCTCTCGCAGCGTCCTCACGGACTGCCGGTCGACTCGCCAGCCCACGTCGAGCGCACGAAACGGCAAATCGTGCGGAGCGAGACCGAGACACTAGCATCACACGGTGAGCACTTCACCCTTTCCGGCGCAGGAGATCAAGAGTCCGGCATGGGCTCGCTACTACGCCAGGCACAGTACGTTCGCGCGAACGGTCGCTCCCCGCATCCGTGCCCTTTACGAGAGCACCTACGGCGAGGACGCCGAGCGCACGGTACTGGACGTATGCTGCGGCGTCGGGACCCTGGCCGAGCACTTCCTCGAGCACCGTTATACCGTCACCGGCATTGACCTGTCCGAGCCGATGCTCGCCATCGCCCGGCAGAAACTGCGCGGCTACCTGCAAGACGGGCAGACCCGGCTGATCCTCGCCGACGCCACGAGCTTCTCGGTAGATGGTCAGTTCGCTCTCGCCACTTCGACGTTCGACGCCCTCAACATGCTCCAGAGCACCGAGGCGCTGTCGAGTTGCTTCGCCTGCGTGCGCCGCGCGGTGGTCGCCAACGGGATGTTCGCCTTCGACCTGATGACTCGCAACGGCTTCTGGCTGGACTACAACTATCTCGGGGTCCGAGACACCGAGGATGAGCTCTATGTCTACAAGAGCGTGTACGACGGCGCGGAGAAGGCGACGGTGCGGCTGACGGGATTCATCCGGGACGGCGATCACTGGGACAGGTTCGACGAGTTCCGCACGCCGACCCTGTTCCCCGTGCCCGTCGTGGTGGCCGCACTGCACGAAGCGGGATGGAGCCAGGTGCAGATGACAAGCACCGACGACCTGCACACTCCGATTACGGACCCCGAGCAGTTCGACAGGGTCATCTTCGTGGCCAGCAGTAAATGATCTCCAAGACGCGGGCCACGGAGGCTGAGAGGATAACTCTTCGTATCTTGGACGCTACCCTCCGGTGATCGCCTTGCGGCTGGCGCCAGCGCCAATCAGGCCGGTACGCAGGATCGGTGCTGGAATGGCCACGGGAGCCGTGGGGGTGGCGACCGGCGCGGGCTTGCTGAGGCGCAGGGCCAACGTAGGGCACATGTGCACTGCCTGCTGAGCATCCTTCTCCAGCCAGGCCGGCACCGGGATGTTGAGGATGACCGGGTAGCCGTTGGCGTCCAGGTGGATCATCTCGGGCAGCAGGTGAGCGCAGAGCCCGTGCCCGTGGCAGCGCGTCCAGTCCACCGCGAGCCGTTGGCGTTCGTCCTGCTCAAGGCCGGTAGGCAGCGGCAGCATACCTCGGACGGGCCGACCGCAGGAAGAGTGGAACACGTGCGCGGCGAGGTCTTCCGTGAACACGTCAAGCGCCGAGAGCACGAACCTGGTCACCCCGTCCGGATGGGAACACGCGCCTCGTCCGGCCACGCCGGCCGCGGACCGCCTGGCCACGTCGAGCGCTTCGATTCCGCCGGATCCGTCGACAAGCGCGGCCAGGGCTCGCGCGATGGCTGGCAGGCCGAGTTTGCAAGGACCGCACTGGCCCGCCGATTCGCCGGCCAGGTAGCTTGCTATCCGCGATACCTCACCCAGCGGGCACGTGCCGTCACCTAGGGGCAGCACGATGCCGGAGCCAAGGGTGCCGCCGACCGCGGCGAGCCCCTCACGGGAGACCGGCGTCATGTACGCCGTCTCAGCGGGGAGCCACATGCCGTGATAGCCGCCGACCAGGACGCCGTCACCGGCCGGTGCCTGGCAGATATCAAGGACCGCTGCCAGCGGAATGCCGATCGGCACCTCGACGACGGCAGGATGGGCGGCGGAGCCAGCCACGCTGAGCAGGACGGTGCCAGGCTCTTCCGGCGTCCCCACGGCCGCAAAACGCTCCGGCCCGAGCAGCGCTAGCACCGCGAGCTGGGCGAACGTTGAAGCGTTCGACAACAGGGTCGGAAGATCGTCGACGCCGAAGTCGCTGGCCAGGATCTTCGTGCCAGGGGGAACGGGCCGTTTCCCGTTGATGCCCCGGACGAGAGCGCCCGACTCGCCCGAGATGAACCGGTCCGGCAGCTTGACCACCCTGACCATCTTGCGCAGTCCCGCCTCGGCCGCGATCGCTGCCTCGATTGACCTGTTCGCGAGCTCGTTGCCCGCTACTCCGACGACGATCTCCTCCGCCTTGAGGGCCTCGGCCACCAGAGCCGCACCGCTGAGGATGAGGTACGGCGAGCGGATCATTAGCATCTTGTCTTTGACGCTGCCCGGCTCGCCTTCGGTGGCGTTAACCACCACGACGGTCGAACAGTTATTCGCCTCGGCTGCCTCAACCACCGCCCGCAGTTTGCGCGCGAAAGGGAACGCCGCGCCACCTTGGCCGCGCAGGTCGACCTGCTCGGTCACTGAGATCAGTTCCTCAACGGAAAGCCTCGGCAGGGGACCGAAGACCTCGCGGTGAGTTTCCAGGTCAAGCCTTGGCAACCGGTCCAGGCCAGCTGTCAGCCTGGCTGCCCCGATCCTCATGATCGCTGGCGCGTCGGCGGCTCCGGTCTGGCTCATCCCCTGTCCGCACCCCTAGAACGCCCAGGGATAGCGCGGTGCCCCGAGCCAGCGGAATCCGCTGTGGGTGACGGACGGGTGCCTGCCCTGAGCTTGCGGCCGGTACGCGGACCAGAGGGTGAACCATGGCGCGGCCACGAGTCAGTACGAGGCAGCGATCCATCCTCGGCGCGCGATCCCGGCCCAGTGGAGGCACGTGGATTCGGCTCCGTACCGGCCCATGTCATCGGGTCCGAGCCGGCCGGCGGCATCGGGTCAGTACCGGCACGCGGCATCGGGCCGGAGTCCGCCCGCGGCATCGGGCCAGTCCCTGCCCGCGGCATCGGGCCGGAGCCCGCCCCGGGTATCGGGCCGGTACCAGCCCGCGGCATCGGACCGGAGTCAGCCCGCGGCATCGGGCCAGTCCCTGCCCGCGGCATCGGGCCGGAGCCCGCCCCGGGTATCGGGCCGGTGCCGGCTCGCGGCATCGGACCGGTACCAGCCCGCGGCATCGGACCGGTACCAGCCCGCGGCATCGGACCGG
>JASIGD010000246.1 GCA_030045295.1 Streptosporangiaceae bacterium | reverse complement strand
GCTCGGCCGCGGGGGAAGCGACGTCCTGGGCTGGCCGGGCGGGCACGGCAGGCCGGCCATCCGGCCCGTTCGCCGCGGGCGCGTCGACCGCTGCGGTGGCACCGGGAACGCCGAGGCTGGCGCCGCCGTTGGGAGGCGCCTCTTCGGCGATCGGGTTGTCCTGGATCTGAATCTGCAGGTTGAACAGGTTGCCGACGGACTCTTCCTTGATCCCCTCCATCATGGTGTTGAACATGTCATAGCCCTCGCGCTGGTACTCGACGAGCGGGTCGCGCTGGCCGTAGCCGCGCAGGCCGATACCCTCGCGCAGGTAGTCCATCTCGTACAGGTGCTCGCGCCACTTCCGGTCGAGAACGGACAGCACGACCCGGCGCTCGAGTTCGCGCATGATCTCCGAACCGAACTCCTCCTCGCGCCGCTCGTAGGCGGCCTGCGCGTCGGCGATCACCACATCGGTGACAAACTCGCCGGACAGCCCGGCCCGCTCGCCGCCCGCTTCGGCGATGACGTCATCTACGGAGACCCTGATCGGGTACAGCTGCCGGAACGCGCTCCACAGCCTGTCCAGGTCCCACTCCTCCGGATAGCCGTCGCCGGTCTCGCCTGTGACGTAGTCGGCGATGACCTCGTCGATCATGTTGAGGATCTGCTCGTGCAGGTCAGCACCCTCGAGCACCTCGTGACGCTCGCCGTAGACCACCTGGCGCTGCCGGTTCATCACGTCGTCGTACTTGAGCACGTCCTTGCGGATCTCGAAGTTCTGCTGCTCAACCTGGGTCTGCGCGGACCTGATGGCGCGGGTGACGACCTTCGACTCCACCGGCACCTCCGGCGGGATGCTCAGCCGCTCCATGATCGCGCCGACCCGCTCGGAGTTGAACATGCGCATCAGGTCGTCTTCGAGGGACAGGTAAAACCGGCTCTCCCCCGGGTCTCCCTGCCGCCCGGAGCGTCCGCGCAGCTGGTTGTCGATGCGGCGGGACTCATGGCGCTCGGTGCCGAGCACGTACAGGCCGCCCGCCTCGACGACCTGCTCGTGTTCCGCTGTTACCTGGTCAGCTATCGTCTCCGCGAGTTTTTTCGCGTCCTGTGCCGCCATGCCGCCCATGACCAGCTGCTTGCGCAGGCGGCCGACGGTGCTGGTGTCGTACGCCAGCTCCGCAGGCAACGCAACCTCGTAGTCTTCCGGGGTCAGCGGGGACAGGTCCCGCTGGCGCAGCTCGGTGTCGGCGAGGAACTCCGGGTTGCCGCCGAGCATGATGTCGGTGCCGCGGCCTGCCATGTTGGTCGCCACGGTGACCGCGCCGCGCCGCCCGGCCTGGGCGACGATCGTGGCCTCGCGCTCGTGGTACTTAGCGTTCAGCACCTCGTGGGGGACGCCGCGCCGCTTCAGCAGCCGGGACAAGATCTCGGATTTCTCCACGCTCGTGGTGCCGACCAGGATCGGCTGCCCGGCCTCGTGACGTTCGGAGATGTCCTCGACGCACGCCTCGAACTTGGCCTGGGCCGTCTGGTAGATGACGTCGGCCTGGTCGTCACGGATCATCGGCATGTTGGTCGGGATCGGGACCACGCCGAGCTTGTAGATCTGATGGAACTCGTTCGCCTCGGTCACCGCGGTGCCGGTCATGCCGGCCAGCTTTTCGTACAGCCGGAAGTAGTTCTGCAGCGTGATAGTGGCCAGCGTCTGGTTCTCGTCCTTGATCGGCACGCCCTCCTTGGCCTCGATGGCCTGGTGCATGCCCTCGTTGTAGCGCCTGCCGTGCAGGATGCGCCCGGTGAACTCGTCCACGATCAGGACCTCGCCGTTCATCACGACGTAGTCCTTGTCCCTCTTGTACAGCTCCTTGGCCTTGATCGAGTTGTTCAGGAAGCTGACCAGCGGGGTGTTGACCGGATCGTAGAGATTGTCGATGCCGAGCCAGTCCTCGACCTTCTCGACGCCGGATTCCTGGATGCCGACGGTCTTCTTCTTCTCGTCGACCTCGTAGTCACCCTCGCCGTCCTCGCCGCGTCGCAGCCGGGGTGCGATCTTGGCGAACTCGACGTACCACCGGGCGCTCTGCTCCGCCGGGCCGCTGATGATCAGCGGCGTCCTGGCCTCGTCGATCAGGATCGAGTCCACCTCGTCGACGATCGCGTAGTAATGGCCGCGCTGCACGCATTCATCGAGCGACAGGGCCATGTTGTCGCGCAGGTAGTCGAAGCCGAACTCGTTGTTGGTGCCGTAGGTGATGTCGGCCGCGTACTGGACGCGGCGTTCAGCCGGGGTCATCTGCGCGAGGATCACGCCCACTTCGAGCCCGAGGAACCGGTGTATCCGCCCCATCCAGTCGGCGTCCCGGTGGGCCAGGTAGTCGTTGACGGTGACGACGTGGACGCCCTGGCCGGCCAGGGCGTTGAGGTAGGCGGGGAGGACCGCGGTGAGCGTCTTGCCCTCACCGGTCTTCATCTCGGCGATGTTGCCCAGGTGCATGGCCGCGCCGCCCATCAGCTGGACATCGAAGTGCCGCTGCCCGAGGGTGCGCTTGGCGGCCTCGCGGACGGTGGCGAACGCCTCCGGAAGCAGTTCGTCCAGGGTCTCGCCCTCGTCGTAGCGCTGCCGGAATTCCTCGGTCATGCCGCGCAGCTCGGCGTCGCTCATCGCGACGAAGTCGTCCTCGATCGAGTTGACCTGCTCGCTGATCCGCTTCAGCTTGCGCAGGATCCTGCCTTCGCCGGCGCGAAGGACGTTATCGATGATGGGTGGCACTTCTCGTCGAGCTCCTCGCGGATCGTCTGACCTCGTCATGGCCGGTGACCGTATCCGGCTCCGGTTCACCGCCTCGCATGTCATCGTAGGCGAGATAAGGCACCAAACCGAGTGGCCAGCGCCTTTAGGGCGGGCTGGTGATCAGTCTCGCACTTCCGTGAGAATAATAGGAGCGGTACCGACGAGAGGAGCGCGGCGTGGCCGAGCAGGCAGGCACCATGGCGGACGCGGGAGATACCGGAGCGCGCGGGCTTGACGCGCAGATCGCTCCGTCGTATGTCCACGAGGCGCACCACGGCCGGCCCGCCTCCTGGGTGGCGTCGGCGGTCGTCATCATCGGCTTCATCGTCGGCGGGATCGCGCTGCCCATCGGCCCGACCTGGTGGCTGTTCTGGACCGGCGCCGGGATCGTGGTCCTCGGCGCCATCATCGGCGCGGCCGTGCACATCTTCGACGACTGGTACTGAAGGGGCCGCGGTTTCCCGCGGGCGCCGTTTGCCGGGGCCGGGACCAGCCCGGGAAATGTCGCCACCCCGGGTTAGGCTCTGGGGATGCGCGTGGATGCTCCTGCGGCTGAGTTGACGATCACCCCGGACGAGGCCCGCAGGATCACCTTGCGCGCGCAGGGTTTGCTGGGCGCCACGGGCTGGCGCGGGGGCCGCGCTGGCGGGGTCCGCAGGGTCGAGGCGATGCTGCGCCGGGTCGGCGCCGTCCAGCTCGACACGATCAGCGTGCTCGCGCGGTCGCACGAGCTCGTCGCCTACGCGCGGCTGGGACCGGTCCCCCGGCAGCAGATCGAGCAGGCGTACTGGCACGCCAGCGCGCCTGCCGCGTTCGAGTACTGGGCGCACGCGGCCTGCCTGCTGCCGCTCGAGCAGTGGCCCTACTTCGCGTTCCGGCGACGCGCCTTCCGGGCCAGGGGGATGCGGTGGCAGCAGAGCCATCAGGAAACGTGCGAGAAGGTCATGGCCAGGCTGCGGGCCGAGGGCCCGCTGACCGCCACGCAGCTCGGCGGGGCCAAGGGCGGCGGGCCCTGGTGGGACTGGTCTGACGTCAAGATCGCGGTCGAGTGGCTGCTCGACACCGGCGAGGTCATCTGCGTCCGGAGGACGGGCTGGCGCCGGGTCTATGACCTGCCCGAACGGGTCCTGCCGGACAACCTGCTGGGCGCGGAGCCGTCCGACCTCGACTGCATCACGTACCTGGCCGGGGTCACCGCCCGGGCGCTTGGCGTGGTCAGCCAGGCCGACCTGGTCGACTACCACCGGCTCAACTACCTGACCAGCGAAAAGGGCCAGTACGCGCGACTGGTGGCCGAGGCCGCGTCGGCCGCCGGGCTGACGCCGGTCACCGTCGTCGGGGACGGCGCCGCGCCGGGCCGGGCGAGGAGACAGCCGGCGTGGGGGCAGGCGGCACAGGGACGGGCGGTACCTGGGCGCGGGCCGTCGGGGGGAGCCTGGTGGGGGGCCCGGGCCTGGGCTGACCCGGCGGCGCTGGCCGAGGCCTCGGCGGCGGGCCGGGAGCGGAACCGCGTGACGCTGCTCTCGCCGTTCGACTCGCTGGTGTGGGACCGCAAGCGGACGCTGCGGGTGTTCGGCTTCGAGCACAGCCTCGAGGCCTACGTGCCGAAGCACAAGCGGATCCACGGCTACTACACGATGCCGCTGCTCGCGGGCGGACGCCTCGTCGGCCGGGTCGATCCGGCCCGGGACGGCGGCACGCTCGTCGCGCGCAAGGTGTCGCTGGAGCGGGCCTCGGCGGCCGAGCCGATGGCCCGGGCGCTGCGCGAGGCGGCTGGCTGGGTCGGCTGCGGCGACGTGCGGCTGGAGCAAGTGGAGCCGGCC
>JASIGD010000245.1 GCA_030045295.1 Streptosporangiaceae bacterium | reverse complement strand
GGCCAACAGCCATGTCATCGAACTCGCATCGCAGGTCGTGCTCTTCGATGCGCCGCTGACGCAGGAGTACGCGCGGGAGGTGCTGGGCATCGCCGGCTCCCTGGGTAAGCCCGTCACAAGGCTGTACATCTCGCATGCGCACCCCGATCACTTCGCCGGCGCCGCCGCGATCGACGCGCCGAGCTACTCCCTCGGACCCGTGAAGGACCTCATCGACCACAGCGGCGACCTGCGCATCCAGCGCGGCTACGCCTGCACGCCAGGTCACTCCGCCACCCCGCCGCCCCGGTCCCGGCCGGTGGACCACACGGTGCTGCCCGGTACGGAGGAGACCCTCGACGGAGTGCGGCTGCGTTTCGAAGCGGTCGCCGACGCCGAGACCGACACCCAGCTCGTCATCGCGCTGCCCGGCGCCGGGGTCCTGATCAGCCAGGACGTCCTGTACAACGGCGTGCACCCGTTCCTCGGCGAGCATGGCTTCGACACCTGGCAGGCCGCGATCACCGCGCTTGAGGCGCTCCCGTACCAGACCATCATCCCCGGCCACGGCCTGCCGCGCGGCGACGGGCTCCCGAGCGGCCGCGCCATCTACGCCGCCAACCGCGAGTACCTGACCGTGGCCGCCACGGCGTTCGCCGAAGCCACCGGCCCGGAAGATCTCAACAAGCGGCTGGAAGCCGCCTTCCCCTCCTACGGAGGCACCGCCATGCAAGGCCTGCAGAACTTCTACCTGTACCCGTAACCATCAACCCTACAAAAAGGAGAACCATCATGGTGACCCATCGTTTCGCGCGCGCCGCCGAAAGCGGCGACCCCGCCCAGATCGCGGCGCTGCTCGCAGAGGACGTGACCTTCCACACCCCGGTCCTCACCCAGGACCTGCACGGCAAGGACCTCACCCTCAGGTTCCTCGGCGAGGCAACCCGCGTCATCGCAAACCTCACCTACACCGACGAGGTCGACGACGGGGAACACACATTCCTGTTCTGGAACGGCATCATCGACGACCGGGAGATCAGCGGCGTGACCGTCGTCGCGGACGAGGCCGCCGGCCTGATCGGCGATCTCACCGTCCTGCTCCGCTCGTGGGGAGTCGTCGCCAACCTCCGCGACACCATGCTCCGCGCCCTGGCCGACGCCGTCCCGCTAACGGCATGGCAGCTCGATGACGGGAAAACGCCCCCCGCGGACCCGGACGCCGGAATCGGCCAGCGTCCAGGCGGGCCGCTCCCGCTCGCGCCGGACGTCGCCTTCCACAGCCCCATGCTGACCAAGACCGCCCGCGGCCAGCAGAACGTGAAGGACATCCACAAGCTGATCGGAGGGATCCAGGGTCCGCGTACCTACCTGGCCAGGATCACCACAGATCAGACGATCACCGAGTACTGGAACTGCGTCATCCAGGGCCATCTGCAGCAGGGCATCGACGCCTTCGACTTGGACGCGGAGGGACGCGTGGTGAACCAGACTGTCTGGCTGAGGCCCTGGCCAGTGGTCACCATCCTGCGGGACGCCGCCATCGCCGGCCAGCTCCCCTCACTCCCCGCCGACTACTGGCTGCTCCCCGCCGCACCCAGCAAGCTGTCCTGATAGATGCCGCGCAGGCATGGGCGAGAAAGCATTCGCGATCCGGTCCAGCTTTTGCGTGATTCCGGGGCGCTGCGGCTGGCCGCCCGGCCGGGCCGTCCGGCACTGGAGGCGCCGCTGGATGCGCTGGAGCCCAAGGATGTGCTGATCGTCGTGGATAACTGCGAGCACCTGATCGGCGGCTGCGCCAAGACCGCGGAGGCGATCGTGCGGCGCTGCCCGCGGGTGCATCTGCTGGCCACCAGCCGGAGCCGCTGGGCATCGGCGGGGAGGTCATCTATCTGGTGCCGTCGCTGTCGCTGCCCGGCCCCGGCCAGGACGGTCTCCCGGCACCCGGGTCCTCCGACGCTATGGCATTGTTCGCGGACCGGGCCCGGGCCAACGGCGTCGACCTGGTCCTTGATGAGCAGGCCGGGCCGCTGGTGGTGTCGGTGTGCCGGCGGCTGGACGGGATGCCCTTGGCCATTGAGCTGGCCGCCGCGCGGCTGCGGTCCATGTCGCTTAGTGAGCTACACGACCGGCTGGACCAGCGGTTCCGGCTGCTGACCGGGGGCAGCCGCACCGCGCTAGAACGCCAGCAGACCCTGCGCGCGGCCGTCGCCTGGTCGTATTCGCTGCTGACCGGCGCCGAGCAGGTGCTGCTGGCGCGCCTGTCGGTGTTCGCCGGCGGGTTCGGCCTGGACGCGGCGGAGGCGGTGGGCGGGTCCGGCGGCCTGGACGTGCTGGATGTCGCGGATCTGCTCGGGTCGCTGGTGGACAAGAGCCTGGTGGTGGCCGAGCAGGCCGGGGCAGGGCTGCGGTACCGGCTGCTGGAGACGATCCGGCTGTTCGCCGCCGAGCGGCTGGCCGAGGCCGGCGAGGAGGCCGCCGCGGCGCACTGCGGGCACTTCCTGGCCGTGGCCGAGGCCGCGGCGCCGTACCTGACCGGGCCGGAGCAGGGAAAGTGGCTGGCCCGGCTGGACACCGACCAGGCCAACCTGCGGCGCGCCGCGGACTACGCGGCCGGTCGGCCGGACGGCACCGCGGTGGTGCTGCGCTTCGGCACCGCCCTGCGGCGCTACTGGATCACGCGGTCCCGGCACCACGAAGCCCTCGAGCTGCTCGCACCGACGCTGGACCGGCCCGAGGCCCGTACGGACCCTGCGCTGTTCGGCGCGGCGCTGGTCGCTGCCGCTCACGCCGTATCGATGTGTGATCTGGCGGCGGAGCGGCAGTCGGGGGAACGGGCAGCGGAGGTTGCCCGCCAGCTTGGTGACGACCGGCTGCTCATCGAATCCCTCACCGCACTCTGCCTGGCTTCCTACTTCACTGGCCAACCGGACAGGGCACTTCCCCTCGGCCAGGAAGCTGTCCAGCGCGCCCGGCGGCTCGGCGATGACGTCCCGCTGGGCCGTAGCCTCATGGCGTACTTGCTCACCCTGGGCTCCATCGACCCGGCTCGCTGCGAGCGGCTCTACCGTGAGGCCATCGGATGTACCGAACGATCTGGCGACCGGTACGTGAACTACACGCTGCACAACAACGCCGGCTGTCATGCGCTGGGCGCTGGGGATATCCCCGCGGCCCGGGCTCATCTGGAACAGGCCGCACAGGCCAGCCAGTCGATCGGATTTGGCAGCTTCAACGTGCCGGTCAGCCTGGGGTTGGTGCTGCGCCAGGAAGGCGACCCGGACGGCGCTCGGGCCCAGTTCGAGGAAGGCCTGCGGATAGCCCGCCGGAACGGGGACCGGTCAGGTCTGGCCCACGTCAGCCTCGGCCTGGCGTGCCTGGCCACCGACTGCGGCGACTGGCACCGCGCCGCGGAGCTGCACGGCGCCGCGCAGGCCTTCCACGACCGAACGGGATGGCGGTGGGAAGAAGGCGAGGCGCGCTACCGTAGGGAGAGCCTTGGACAGCTGCGTGCGCGCCTCGGCGATGAGCAGTTCCAGCAGGCCTACGCCCGGGGCATGGCGCTCACCCTCGAGGAGGCCCTCGACCTCGCTTCCGGAAAGGCCCTGCCACCCTGATCGTCTCGTGTGACATATTGCTCGTTCGGGCATGGCATAGGACGGCCACGCTAGGACCAGGCTGCTGCGCATATCTCAACCAGGCGGATCCGGCGCGACGGCCGCGACCAGCGGCTGTCACGGAGCGCAACTGGCGTTCCAGAGCGCCGACGAACCGAGCGCCGACTCGGGGCGGTCAGGTGGAGCCATTACGCTGATGGCTCACGGTGCCAGATCACCCGGATCTGGCCTGCGAGCGGCGGGCATTGGGCCAACTGTTACAGGCTGGTACTTATCAGCCCGGCGCTGTCGGTGGACATCATGTGGAGCTTGCCCTGCCGGTGGTGCTGGCAGCCGCGGGCTGGCGCGTGTTGGTAGTTGCGTTTAGGCAGCCGAGCCAGCAGACGGTATCGCTCACATCGGGCTGGGTTCCGCGCGACGACGGTCGCTTGGGTGGCGGCTTACTTCGCCGTACGCTTTCAGCGTGGCGACCTGCGTCGATTGTGGAGAGGAGAATCCGGAGCGCGCCCGCTTCTGCCTCGCTTGCGGAACCCCGCTGGCCGCTAGCCCTGTACCGGACGAGGAGCGGAAGGTTGTTTCGATCCTGTTCGTCGATTTGGTTGGCTTCACGGCGATGTCCGAGCGGATCGATCCCGAAGACGTCCGGGCGCGGCTTCGGCCCTATCACGCGCGTTCGAAGCAGGAGATCGAGCGCTTCGGCGGCACGGTCGAGAAGTTCATCGGCGACGCGGTGATGGCTGCGTTCGGAGCCCCGGTGGCGCACGAGGATGACGCCGAGCGGGCCGTGCGGGCGGGCCTGCGGATCCTCGAGGCGATCGATGAGTTGAATCAGGCGGAGCCGGGACTCGGATTGTCGGTGCGGGCGGGCGTCAACACGGGGGAGGCGGTGGTCGCGCTCCGCTCCAGGCCGGCCGAGGGTGCGGGTTTCGTCACGGGGGATGTTGTGAATACGGCTGCCCGGCTTCAGCAGGTGGCGCCCGTCGGCGTCCTGGTCGTGGGGAGGGAGACCTTCGAGGCGACCAAACGCGTGGTCGATTATGAGGCTCTCGAGCCGATCCTGGTCAAGGGCAAGGCTGCACCGATTTCGATGTGGCGCGCGATGCGGCCTCGCCTTCGCACGACCACCGTATTGGATGAGCGCGACCGGGTGCCGCTCATCGGCCGCCAGCATGAACTATCCCTCCTGGAGCAGATGTTCGCACGAGCGGTCCGCGAGTCCTCCTTGCAACTGGTCACCTTGACGGGCGAGCCCGGAGCGGGCAAGAGCCGCTTGGTCAGGCAGTTCCGCGCCGTTATCGGGGAGCGGGCCGGAGCGTTCGCCTGGCGAGCTGGCAGGTGTCTTCCCTACGGTGAGGGGATTACGTTCTGGGCGCTCGGGCAGGTCATCAAGGC
>JASIGD010000244.1 GCA_030045295.1 Streptosporangiaceae bacterium | reverse complement strand
GCCTGGGCCGCGCCCGGGTAATCAGCCGTCAGGCACCGCACGATCCCGAGGTAGTTTAGGGCGTTGGCCTGGCCGAGCCGGTCACCAAGATCGCGGTAAATTTCCAGCGCCTGCTCCAGGGCCCGGGCCGCACCCGGGTAATCACCTGTCAGCCACCGCACGTCCCCTAGGTCGTTGAGTGCGTTGGCTTCGCCGAGCAGGTCACCGAGCCGCCGCGCTGCCTCGATGGCGGCCGTGTGCAGGGCGATGGCCTCAGCCCGGGGGCCGTCGCGCCGCACCAGGCCCCCGATACCGATGGTGAGAGCGATGACCCGGGCGTCCTGGCCAGTGCGGCTGGCGTGGTCCAGGCAGGCGAGCAGGCTGGCACGCTCGGCCCGGGCCCAGGCCAGCGCCTGTTCCCGGTCGGCCAAGGCGGGAGCCGCAGCCGGCGCCGGGTCCTGCGCAAAAGCCGGGGCGGGGCGGGCCTGGCGGGCGATAAAAGCGGCGGCGCGGACGGCGGTGAGCTGGTAGTAATCCAGCAGCCGGGCGGTGGCAGCGTCCCGGTCACGCTCCGGGTCAAGGCGGGTGGCCAGGGCGCGGGCGTGCTCCCGGATCAGGTCGTGCATACGGTACCGGCCCGGGGCCGGCTCAGTGAGCAGGTACTGGTCGTACAGAGCGTCCAGGCCCCGGCGGGCGGCCGCAAGGCCCGTGCCGTACAGCGCGGCGGCGGCATAGCCGTCGATGTCTGGGCCGGGGTGCAGCCCCAGCCGCCGGAACATCCGTTGCTGGTCCTCGGTCAGGTCGGCGTACGAAAGATCGAACGCGGCGGCCACCGACACGTTCTCGGTTGCCATCAGCTCCAGCCGGTCCCGCGCCGCGGCCAGCTCGGCAGCCCGCCCGGTCGCGGTCCAGGCCGGGTGATGGCGCAGCTGGCGCGCCACCATCCCGATCGCCAGCGGCAGATACCCACACAGTCGGCTGAGCCCGGTCACCGCCGGGTCGGCTGTGCTCAGCCCGGCCCGGCCCGCCAGGCGGACCAGCAGCGTGGCGGCCTCGTCCGGCGGCAGGGTATCCAGGCTGATCGCCGTGGCGTCGTCCAGCGCGGACAGGTGGCGGCGGCTGGTGACCAGCACCAGGCTGCCGCCGGTGCCGGGCAGCAGGGGCCGCACTTGCTCGCTGCTGGCTGCGTCATCGAGCACCAGCAGCAGTTGTCTACCCGCCACCCAGTCTCGCCATAGTGCCATGCGCGCCTCCAGGCCCGGCGGGATCTGCGCGGCGGAAACTCCGACCGTCAGCAGGAGGCCGGCTAGCGCGTCGGCTGGTTCGACCGGCTGCTGGCCGGGCGTGTGCCCGTGGAGCAGGAGGAAGATCTGGCCGCCGGAGAACATGTCGGCCAGCCGGTGCGCGGCGTGCACGGCGAACGCCGTCTTGCCTACCCCGGCCATTCCGCCGATCGCGTGAATGCCCACTACCCCGCCTGCCCCCGCCGTGGCCTCCGCCAGCTGCTCAAGTTCCCGCTGTCGCCCCGTGAACGAGGCCACGTCACGCGGCAGCGAACGCATGGCCGCTGTCGTGGCTGCCTCAGACCCGCTTGTCACGGGGCGGCCTCGCGCGATCGCCTCGAACTGGGCCCGGGCTGGGCCGATCAGGTGCAGCGCGTCGGCCAGTAGCCGCACGGTGTCCCGGTGCGGAGTCGTGGCGATGCCTCGCTCCAGGTCGCTGACGGCTCGTACGCTCAGGTTCGCGGCCGTAGCCAGGTCATGCTGGGTGAGCTGGCCATCCGTGCGGAGTCTGCGCAGCATGCTGGAGAAGGTGACCGGCGCCTCCGCCACGTCCGCTCCTCCCGCGAGCTGGCTGACAGGAGAATTGTCCCCGATCGGCGTGAGCGCCGCCAGCGGCCGGGGTCAGGCCAGAGTATCCTGCGTGCTGTCACCGGACGCGAGAGCGATGAGGGCGTCTCTGAGTCCAGCACGGCTGGACACGCCGAGTTTCGGGAAGACCCGGTAGAGGTGGGAGCCGACGGTGCGGGGGGATAGGTAAAGACGCTGGCCGATTTGTTTGTTGGTCAGGCCGGCGGCGGCCAGCGAGACAATCTGGTGTTCCTGGGCGGTCAGCGCAGGAGTCTGGTGATATCCCGGTTTGGCGAGGGTCAGTCTCGTGGCACGTAGCTCGTTTGCCGCGCGATCGGCCCAGGGGAGGGCGCCCAGCGCGCGGAATGTCGCAAGCGCGGTGCCGAGGTGAACGCGGGCGCTGCTGGTGGCCTGGACGCGGCGCAGGTGCTCGCCGGAAAGAAGCTGCACGCGAGCGAACTCGAACGGCCACCGGTCGGCGCCGTGGATGCCTAGAGCCTGCTCGAAGAGCTGGCCGGCGCGGCCGACCGGGGCTGCGAGCGCGGCTGACGCGGTGACCAGGAGGGCAAGCCGAGGGGAAATCGCCGCGATGCGCGCATGACGAATCGCCGCGACGTGGGCGGCGGCTTCGCGCTGGCGCCCGGTGCGGACGGCGGCTTCGACAAGGTCCATCACCGTCCAAAGAGCGTGCGGGACATGGGAGGCCAGGCTGCCCGGCGGGCTGATCGCGGCGGCTTCCCGGTAGGCTTCCTCGAAGTCTCCGCGGCCAAGGGCGGCCAGCGAGCTAGCGCGATGGACTGCCATCTGCGCCAAGATGATCCCGCGCGGCATGGCCCACCGCAGCATGCCGCCGGCCAGTTCTCGCACCAGTTCGTCGTCGCCGCGTGCGGCCGCGATCATGGCCATGTGCTCACGAGCCATCCATGCTCGCGCAGGATGGCCGCAGGATTGGCATGCTCGCAGGCATTCCCCGGCCAGCTGCCAAGCCTCGTCCCATGCGCCGCTCACGAAGCCGTCGTGGCACAACATGGTCAGCGCGCTGATCGCGTTGAGGACGGCGCCACCCTCCCGGCCGTCGCGGACCACCTTCCAGAGGGCTTCGCGGCAGCCGGCCAGCCTGTCAGTGTGAGCCGCCGCGGCGCCGAGGGCCAGGGTGCGCGGGTGAGGCGTCTCGCGGGACAGATCAGCGATGGCGGCGTCAAGCGGGCCGAGGATGCCGATGGCCGAACGAGCCGGATCGGCGTGGGTC
>JASIGD010000001.1 GCA_030045295.1 Streptosporangiaceae bacterium | reverse complement strand
CACCAGCCGCAGCAGCGCCGAACCTGCGCCCGGGCCCGACGCCGGGAGCATCCCGGCGCCCGCGCCGAGCGCGAGCAGGCCGGCCCCGAGGGCCAGCACCGGTGCCTGCGGCCTGAGTACCGCGGGGGAGGCGTCAGACTCGGCCAGGTGCACGGCGAGCAGGTAGGCGATGAGCGCCGCGCCGAGGAACGCCGTAGGCCAGGGCCTCGCCTTGTGCAGCACCTCCAGCCACACGATGGCCACGACCGCTCCCTCCTCCCAGGGCACCCGGCGGAGCGTCTCGAGGAACCACATCCAGGCGCGCAGCGGGCCGGGCAGCAGGAAGGAGTCCTCCGGCACCGGGACCGCGGCCAGGGCGAGCCGGAGCGCTCCGGCGGCTACCCCGCAGATCGCGAGGAACAGCACCAGGTTCGCCAGTCCCTTGTGCACCAGCGGCGCCGACGCCCAGATGACGCAGCCCGCGCCGAGCAGGCCCGCGGCGACGCGGATGGCGGCGCCGCCCGCGGCGACGCGGATGCGACCGGCTCCGCGGGTCATCGGCGGACGCCCATCAGCGGACGACGGGCATACCCGGCCAGCGGCAGGTCCAGGGACGCGGCCCCGTCCCAGTGGACGACGGGGACGCCGAGTTCGCGCAGCGAGAACCTGATCGCCTCTTGTTCCATCCGCCAGATCCGCCTGGCCATCCGGTCCGTGCTGCGCGGCCGGGCTGGCGGCTCGGTGTTGAGCACGTCGACGACCAGCATCGTGAAGCCGCGCTCGCGCATGTCCCGCAGCGTCTCGACAAAGCGCTGATCCAGCAGCGGGCTGAACACCACGACCAGAGCGCCGGGAGGCAGGGCGGCCCGCGGCAGCCTGCGGAAGCTGTCCCCCCGCGTCCAGCCCGCGTCGCTGGCCAGCATCGAGTCGATGATGCGGTACACCTGCCGGCGGCCCAGCCCGGGGGTGAGCCAGCTGGCGCCGCCCCACTGGTACGTGATCACGCCCACCCGGTCCCTGGCGTCCAGGTAGGCGCGGGCCGCGGCGGCCACGCCGCGCAGCGCCAGATCCAGGGCGGACGACCCGGGCTCGCCCACGTCCGACGTGGCGTCGGCGAGCAGCACCACATCCTGGGAGCGCTCGGCGGCGAACGTGTTGACCTGCAGCCGCCCGCGCCGGGTACTGGCCGGCCAGTTGATGCTGCGCTGCCTGTCGCCGGGCACGTATTCGCGCACTCCGGCGAACTCGATGCCCTCGCCGAAGGTCCGCGCCGGGTGCTCCCCGAGCCGGTTCGGCAGCCGGGCGAGCACCACCGTGGTCCGCTGCTGCGCCGGGGCGGGGTAGCACTCGAGCCTGGGCAAGTTCACGGTCAGGTGCCCTTCGGCTAGTCGCCAGAGGTCGCGCAGCACCACGTCCATGGTGCCGATCTGCCGCCGTCCCCAGCGTTCCGGGATGACCGTGAAGCGTGCCTGCGGCCCGTCGGCGGTCGCGGCGCCGACCGGCCCGACGTCAGAGCCCGGGTGCAGCGTCCACCGCACGCTGCACTCGCCCTGCCCCTCGACGGCCACGTCGAGGGCGACCAGCTCACCTTCGAAGACCCGCTGGCTGCTCGGCCGCACCCGCACGCTGACCCGGGGCGGGCGCCACTGGCCCCGGCCCGCAGACCCCGCCGCGAGCAGCAACAGCGCGGGCGCGGCCAGGCCCGCGAACTCCGGGCGCCGGGTGATCGTCGCGATGAACAGCCCCGCCAGGCCCAGCGTGAGCAGGCGGCGGGCGTGCCGCGACGACCTCCACCGCAGGCTGAGACCGGTGTCGGCCGCCTGAAGCGATGCCTCGTTCGGGATAGAAGAAGACGACATCAGCCGGTGACCGCCGGGGCCTGGTCGCGGCCGCCCACCCGCGCGGTCTTCGGGTTCGGGTCGGTTTTCGGCGTCGGCACGGCCGAGAGCAGCTTGGCCACCACGTCATCGGAGGAGACCTGGCGGACCCACAGCTCGGGCCGGAGCGTCACCCGGTGCGCCAGCGCGGGCACCGCCACCTGCTTGATGTCGTCGGGGACCACGTAGTCGCGCTGGTTCAGCAGCGCCTGGCCGCGGGCCAGCTGGACCAGCGCCAGACCACCGCGCGGGCTCGCTCCTACCTGGACCTGCGCATCCTTCCGCGTCGCGGTGACGATCGCCACGACGTAATCGAGCAGGTCACCGCTGACCTCGACCTGCTCGAGTGATTCGCGCATGGCGAGCACCCCGTCCGGGCTGGTCACCGGGTTCAGTTCCACGTACTCGCTGGCCCGGGCCACCCGCCGCCGGAGCATGTCCGTCTCGTCCCCGGCCGTCAGGTAGCCCAGCCGCAGCCGCATCAAGAACCGGTCGAGCTGAGCTTCGGGCAGCTCGTAGGTGCCCTCGTACTCGATCGGGTTGTCCGTGGCCAGCACGATGAACGGCCGGGGCAGCCCGCGGGTCTGCCCGTCCACGCTCACCTGGCCCTCGCCCATCGCCTCGAGCAGCGCCGCCTGGGTCTTGGGCGGCGTCCTGTTGATCTCGTCGGCCAGCAGCAGCTGGGTGAACACCGG
>JASIGD010000243.1 GCA_030045295.1 Streptosporangiaceae bacterium | reverse complement strand
CTTCCCGCCGCCCCGAGCCTTCCCGCCGCCCCGAGCCTTCCCGCCGGCCCGAGGCTTCCCGCCGGCCCGAGGCTGACCGTCGCCCGGTCCGTCCCGCCCGCCGCGGCGATCCGCTCCCGGATGAGCCGCGCCTCGGTCGCGGTGGAAGCCTGCGTGAGCAGTACCGTCTCCGAGTGATCGGCCAACAGGTCGGCCAGGCCGGGTTCCGCGGTCATGACGACGCTCCCGCGTGGCCGTCCGGTCCGGCTGAGGGCCAGTCGGCCAGCGTCTTCAGGTAGCGCGCCCGGATCAGCTCGATTCGTTCCGGCAGGTCCTGCACGGTCCAGTCCGTGACGTCGACAGGAGCCAGCACCGCGATGTCCACGGTGCCGGGGTTGAGCGAGGAGGCGTTGCGGCCCGCCACCGAATCGGAGTTCCTGATGACGATCGGGACGATCGGCAGGCCGGTGGCCATGGCTATCCGGAAGGCCCCCTTCTTGAACGGGCCCACCTCCTGGGTGTCCATCCGGGTCCCCTCGGGGGCGATCAGAATCGACAGTCCCTTGCGCGCGGCGTCCTCGACGGGCTTGAGAGCCGCGACCGCGGCCGCGGTGTCGTCACGGTCGATGAACGCCGCGTCGAGCAGCTTCCCGAGCAGGCCGGCGACGGGGTTGCTTTGCAGTTCCTTCTTGGCCACGCCAGTCCAGTTGTCCCGCAGCAGCGCCGCGACCATGAACACGTCGAAGTTGTTGCGGTGGTTGAACAAGAAGACGGCGGGCCGTTGCGCGGTCAGGTTCTGCTCGCCGGCCACGTTCAGCTTGACGCCGCTCAGCGCGAGCACAGCCTCCGGCCAGTACCTGGTCAGGAAGTTGACGCCCGCGCGCCTGTTCCTCGTCAGCACGCCGATGCCCAGCGCGCCTGCGGCTATCGGGCCCAGCGCGCCGACCGCCGCCAGCCTGCGAGCCACCGATACCGGGTTGTCCGCACTCCGGCTGCTGAACCGCAGGACGGGCCAGCCGCGCCGGGCCGCGACCTTGGCCAGGTTTGGCCCCGGATTGGTCGGCCTGGGGTTGCCGACCAGGTACATCAGGCCGATGTCTTCATCGCCGTCGGCGTAGAAATAGCTCGAGAGCAGGTCGATCTGATGATCGGCGGCGAACCGCTGGACGCTGGTGGCCTTCGTGTCACCCCACACCACCGGGCGCTCGATCTGCCCGGTCAAGATCCCGTGCTCATCGACGACGAACCGGTTACAGATCAGGTGCTCGATGCCGAGGTAGCGCGCTACCGGCGCCGCCTGCATGCTCAGCGCCGACGAGCTCAGCACCACGGTATGGCCGCGCCGCTGGTGCGCGCGGACCAGCTCGCGCATCTCCGGGTAGATCAGGTCCGCGACAGACTGCTGGAAGACCCGCTCGCCCATCTCGTCGACGTCCTCGGCCAGCCGGCCCTTGGCCGAGCGCACCGCGCCTTCGATCACGCTCTCGAACTGGCCCCGCCCGAGCCGGTATTCCAGCGCAAGCTGCATCATGTGCAGGAACTCGGTCGGCCCGACCTCCCGGTGGCGCAGCCGGTCCTTGGTGATGGCCGCGACCGTGTACCCGGCCACCAGCGTTCCGTCCAGGTCGAAGAACGCGCCCACCTGGGGACCTTCCGGGCTGGCCTCGACTTCCGCGACCGAGCCGGGCAACCGCAAGCGCTGCCCCCCCGGGCCGGCGCCGAACGGGGCGGCGGTCATCTTGGCCGCCGGCCCGATGTCTGCGTCGAGGACACACCCGCGCGCGACCGAGGCCGCGGCCGTCCCAGCTCGACCACTTCGTCGAAGCCGACCTGCAGGCACTTGTCCAGCTGGTCGGGTACGGTGAACGACGCCGTGTCGTAACGGAAGGTCACGGTGCACGTGCCGGCCCGGGAGACCAGCACCGCCATCATGGCCACCCCGGGCAGCGGCCCCATCCCGTACTGCCGTTGCACCTTGGCCCCGGCCAAGAACGTCTCCTCCGCGTAGCCGGGCACGTTGCTGGCCTGGACGTCCGCCGAGGTGATCCGCCCGGCGATGGGCAGCAGCGCCGCGTCAGGCAGAACGCTCAGCACCGGCGCGAGCCGCCCGATCACGTCGATCGCCGGTTCGCTGCGCCGCGCGATCACCTGGTGGCGGATGAGCCGCATCCGCTCGGCGGGGTCGGGCTCGCTCATCGGCGCGGAGATGGTCACACCCGCGAACCTGTTGCCCGACGCCGGGTCGTCCCCGGTGCGCAGGTTGACCGGAAGGGCCAGCGGCAGGGCGTCAATCGGCACCCCCAGCGCGTCGTGGTACCGCCCGAGACCGCCGCACAGCGCGGCGAGATACGCGTCGTTGACCGAACCTCCCACTGCCTTGGCCGCGGCGCGAAGTTCGGTCAGCGGTACCTCGAGGACGTGGGTACGGCTCACCAGGCTGCGCCGCCGCAGCAGCGGCGACGGCTCGGCCGGCAGCCCGCTGATCATGCGCAGCGCCGAGCCGGTGAAACCGATCGTGTCCGCGACCGTAGGCCGCGGTCGCCGGACCAAGCGGGTGACCGCGCCGACCGCGCCGGCCAGCATCTTCGCCGACGCCGACAGGGCCGCTTCCGGCAGGTGTTCAAGGCCGCTGCGCAGCAGGTCGTCGCCGCTCATGTCGCGCGGAATGGGCAGCGGCGGCAGCGGCCGCGGCTCCGGCTCTCGTTCGGTGTCGTAGATCTGCTCGAACAACGCGATTCCGCCGAGCCCGTCGGTGACCGCGTGGCTGAGTTTCATCAGCAATGCCGCCCGCTCCCCTTCCAGGCCCTCCACGTAGAGCGCTTCCCACAGCGCCCGGGAGGTGTCCAGCGGTGACTGCAGCGTGACCTCGGCCAGATCAAGGAGCTGACGCAGCGTGCCCGGGGCGGGCAGCGCTACCCGGCGCACGTGATAGTCCAGGTCAAAGTCGGGGTCGATGACCCACCGCGGGGACGTGATCGGCAGCAGCGGGATCACCACCTTCTGCCGCATCCTGACCACGACCCGGCTGGCCCGGTCGAGCGCCTCGCGCAGCCGGGCCCAGTCGGCCGGACGGTCGAGGATCTCGACGTCGAGGAACGCGGACCGCGTCGCCGGTCGTGCCTCGCCCCGGTAGAGCAGGTAATCCACCGGGCTGAGCTCGTCGGGCTCTCCGACGGGCGGTGCCAGGTCGGCCATGATGCCCCCAGGTGGCGCAGACGTTTACTGGTCAAGTCCTTGTGGTGCCGACCGGGCCGGAGCCGCTCCACCACTTCCACGTCGAGGGTCAGATCGGGTTCGAACTGCTCTGGCGCCGGCTGCCCGATAAGTACAGAGAATAACTGCTGGTAATTTGGCAGGGCCATCGAGGAGCAGGATCCGGTTGGCCGGAGTGCCACCGTCGCCGACCTGCCCGCTGACGAAGCGAGGTTCCATGGTCCGAGAGCAGCGCCGCGGCCGGTCGATCGCGATGAGTGCCGAGGAACGGGACTCGTTTCTGGATGGCCAGCGGACCTGCCGGGTAGCGACGACCGGGTCCGGTGGCCCGCACGTCTCACCGGTCTGGTTCGTCTGGGACGAAGGGGCGTTGTGGGTTTACTCGCTTACCCGCAGCCAGCGGTGGGCCAACCTGCAGCGTGACCCCAGGGTCGCGGTGGTGATCGATGCGGGCCATCACTACCACGAGCTGCATGGCGTCGAGATCGAGGGCGAAGCCGCGGTGATCGGGCCCGTCCCGCGAACCGGCACCGAGGACCCGGCCACCCCGGAGCTGGCCGACCCGGAGCTGCGGATGGCCCGCAAGTACTTCGGCAGCGACAAGATGACCCACGACGGTCGGCACGCCTGGCTGCGCATCACGCCGCTGAAGGTCGTCAGCTGGGATTTCCGCAAGCTCGCCGACCTCGCGCCGCGTCCGGCAACGTAACATCGTCCCAGGCCGCTGGCTTTCCGGC
>JASIGD010000242.1 GCA_030045295.1 Streptosporangiaceae bacterium | reverse complement strand
GGCTCACAGTGTCGTCGAAGGCACAGCGCTGGAGGAAACCCTCGGCGACGTCTCGGTCGCTGGTTCCCGTCTCATAGGTGATCACCTGTTCGCGGACGTCCGTGCCCGCGGCGCGCAACGAAGCCGCCACCATCTCGGCCGTGGTGTAAGGAGTCGCGTCACGCACCCCGGCCCGATAGGCGTCATAGAACGACAGGTAGTGCGAGCGGCCCGTCGCCTGAGCGACGACCCCCAGACCTCCTGGGGCCAGGGCCGATGCAAAACGCGCCATTGCGACGTCGAGTTCGTCGGGCGGGAGGGCGTAGAGGGCATGGATCGCCCAGACAACGTCATAGGGGCCGCAGGAGCTGGGAAGTTCCTGCAACGGCATCACCAGGTCGTTGCGTGGCATGAACGGAGGTGCGAGGGCAGCGCGAGCCGTGGCTACAGAGAAGGCTGAGGGGTCCAGAAGGTCGTACGCGACGCCAGGAAGCGATGCGACCGCGGTGAACCTCACCAGGGCCGTCGGGAACTTGCCGCTGCCACAGGCGACATCGAGGAGCGACCATCGCTGGCGGGCGCGCTCACCCAGAAGCGCCGCCCAGTCAGCAGCGAGCGCGAGTTGGCGGTAGTCCTCCGTGGCGAGCGCGTAGAACTTCTCCATCTCGCGAAGGCCCCACTCGCTCCAGTGTTCGAGGCTGCGCTGCGCCGTATCTCCTGAATCCATGGTGCTCCTCCGGGGGATGGGGCC
Source organism: Streptosporangiaceae bacterium (assembly GCA_030045295.1). The sequence continues at coordinate 2,445 of JASIGD010000242.1, read as the reverse complement.
GCTCGGCCAGTAGAACTTGCCCCAAAGGCGTCAGGACCAATCTATGGCGATCCAGGCTGACTACGGCGAGCAGGATACATCCGGTGCCATCTACGAGCATGGACCACCTGGATGAGGTGCGCGCGGCAACGGCCTCGTCGTTGCCGCTGAACGGACTTGCCTCCCGGCACCTGCGCAAGGGACCACGCCACGTTCGAGGCCCTCTCCAATCAACGCGGCCTTATTGCGGATTGGCTCGTGGACCGCCTGAGCTCATCGCGCACCGCACCCGTGTCAGTCTTGACTGTGGGCTGCGGCGGCGGTGCGCTCGACGCTGGTTCACGCAGGCTGCGAGCGTTTGCGTGGAGGGTCTTCCTGCTGGTTTGCGCAGGTCAGACGATTTTGCGGACGGCGTCCGTGGCTGTCCGTGCGATGCGCCGGCTAGATGCCCGCGGGCACGGACATATAGCGGATAGCGTCGGTGCCGCGAATGCTGAACGTTAGCGTTTCCGCTCTCGCTGACCCGGCTATCGTCGCCGACCCGTCCTTGGGCTGATGCGGCTCCGGCAGGCCGTCCGGCAAGCCAGGTCCACGCCAAGGCGGCGAGCCAGGCTCTCGCCCCTCACCATCCTTACCTCGTCGGCGCTCAGGCCGCGCTGGCAGAAGGCACGCGGCTGAGCGTCTCCTCCAGCCAGTCGAACATGCCCTGCGCGGACAGCAGCGGAGAGCCGACCTGGCAATGGTCCTCGGCGCCTTCTTCAGCGGTAAAGGCCAGGAAGGTTTTGTCGCAGCTGACCGCGTCGAACAACTGCCGTGCCTGCCCGGGGTACCACCGGTCGCCCTCAGAGTCGATCACGAGCGTCGGGCAGGTGATCTTCTCGGCGACACCGGCCAGCGTGTAGTCCAGGGCCTTGAGGAAATAGTCAGCCGGGGAAGATGCCCGGAACGTGAACATCCCGTTCTCTATGCCCCACCTGGAGTCGGTGCTCGCGTCCATCATCGCTCGCATCATCTCGTCGGCCCCGCCGGGATCGCTGCGCGCCCAGTCGGCAGCGGCCTGGCGTGACATGCCGCCCGGCAGCCGGGGCGCCATGAAGTCGAAGACGCCTCCGTTGGCGATGCACGCCGCGAGCCGGTGCTCGAACGCCGCAGCCCGGGGAGCCAGGTAGCCGCCGAAGCTGATGCCCAGCAAGGCGATGCGCTGCGGATCGACCGCGGGCAGGCCCAGCACGTGGTCGACGACCGGGGTGATCACCGCCTCCCAGTCGGGCCGGAAGCCAAGGCCCTGCTCCCGGATCACCGCACCCTGCCCTGGCCCCTCGAACGTGAGGCAGTTCAGGCCACGGGCGGTGGCGGCCATGGCGGTGGCACGGAGCTCCTCCTGGGTACCGTCATACCCGGTGTGCGCGATAAGCGTGGCAGCCCTCGTCCCGGCCCGGTCGGCACGGTAGAAGTAGCCGGGAAGCACCGTCTGCTGGTACGGGATGGCGACCGCCTCGACGGCCAGCGGACTCAAGCCAAGCGCCTGCTCGAAGCAGACCCGCGCGCTGCGGGAAAAGCCGGTGATGCGCGGGTCGCGCGGGTCGCCGTGCAGGTAGAACTCCGCCGCGCGGTAATAGTTCGAAGCCCGGAAGTAGGCCTCCCGGGCGCTGACCCCATGGCCACGCTCCCGGCTTCGCCCGGCAATCTCGTGCACCCGCTGAGCGGTCTTCAGCCACTCGGCCGTCCAGCTCTCGAAGTCACCCTCCCGGATGCGGTACGCGGTCGAGAGAACCTCGCCCGCCTCAGCGTCACCCGAGGCCGCCGACCCGAGCAGCCGGAGCGTCTGGAAGTCGAACTGGGCATCATTGAAAATGACACGCATCACTGGCTCACCGCCCAAGCAGACTGATCGGGCCTAACCCCTCCACCGTCGCGGGCCGCCCGGACCCGCGACAGAGGCATTAGTCCCAAAGCCCGGTACTGGCCTGCCTAACCCATCGGCTTGTCACTCGCGGCCACTGCACGCTTCTGCTAGCGCCCGACCTTTGCCGACTCCATTGCCGCCGTACCTAGCCGCCTGGTCTAAGCGGCCCACAGGTCGACTTCAGGTAGACCGGCGCCAGCGCAGATCTGGAGGTTCTGTGCTGAAAGGTGGATGGCCGACGGTTGGGCCGCCTCTGATTACCAGTGGTCCAGTTCGTAATCCCCCCGGTGCCGCCGGTCCTCCTTCTCGATGTCTTTCTTCTTCCCGCGCGTGTTTGGGCAGCAGGAACACGAAGGTGAAGGCGGCTGCCAGGGGGACGAGGCAGACCCAGGAGGTAATCCGGAGAGCGTCGGTCGCGGGGTGGTGTTCGAACATCGCGAAGAAGATGGTGCCGAGGACCGCGACGCCGAGCGAGGTCGACAGCTGCTGCGATGCTTCCATGACGCCGGACGCTGATCCGACCTCGTTCATGCTGACCGCGGCGATGATGAACTGGATGA
>JASIGD010000241.1 GCA_030045295.1 Streptosporangiaceae bacterium | reverse complement strand
CTCGGCGCGCGCCAAATTCGGCCTGACCACGGCCCGGCCCAACCTGCACATGTGCTTCACCGGCGATCCGGGCACGGGGAAGACCACCGTCGCGCTGCGCATGGCCGACCTGCTCAAACGCCTCGGGTACCTGGAACGCGGGCACCTGGTGGCGGCCGGCCGGGAGGATCTCGTCGGGCAGTACGTCGGGCACACCGCGCCCAAGACCAAGGAAGTCCTGAAGCGAGCCATGGGCGGTGTCCTGTTCATCGACGAGGCGTACTACCTGTACCGCGCCGAGAACGAACGGGACTACGGCCAGGAGAGCATCGAGATCCTCCTGCAGGTCATGGAGAACCAGCGCCAGGACCTCGTGGTCATCCTGGCCGGCTACAAGGACCGGATGGACACGTTCTTCCAGGCCAATCCCGGCATGAGCTCACGGATCGCGCACCATATCGACTTCCCCGGCTACACCCTTGACGAGCTGGAACAGATCGGGACCCTGATGGTCGGCCAGGCCGGTTACCAGCTGTCGCCGGCCGCCGGCGCCACCTTCCGCGACTACCTCGCTCGCCGCCAGCAGCAACCGAGGTTCGCCAACGCCCGCAGCGTCCGCAACGCAATCGAACGGGCCCGGCTGCGCCACGCCAGCCGGCTGTTCGACAGCGAGGCCACGCAGGTGACCAGGGACGACCTCACCCGGCTCGGACCCGAGGACTTCCTGGCCAGCCGGGTCTTCACCCAGCCCTCCGAGGACGTGGTTCACCGTGCCTGAGGCTCACAAGACCCTCACCCGGCACACGATCGAGGCCGAGCACCGCCATCCCGACTCGACCGGGGACTTTTCCGGGCTGCTGAACGCCGTCTCGACCGCCGTGAAGATGATCGCCAATCAGGTGAACAAAGGTGCCCTCGTCAGCGCGCTGGGCCGTACGGACGAGCAGGACGTCCAGAAGCGCTTGGACGTGCTGAGCCATGAGATCCTGACCGGCGAGACCGAATGGGCCGGTCACCTGGCGGCGATGGCCTCGGCGGAGACGGCCGGTTTCTACCCGGTCCCGGCCCGGTACCGGCGCGGGAAGTACCTCCTTCTGTTCGACCCGCTCGACGGCGCCGGCGACATCGATGTCAATATCCCCGCGGGAACCATCTTCTCCGTCCTGCGTAGCCCCCACCCGGGCGCGCAGCCGCAGGCCGCAGACTTCCTCCAGCCCGGCGCCGAGCAGGTCTGCGCCGGCTTCGCGCTGTACGGGCCGTCCACCATGCTCGTACTTACCACCGGCGACGGGGTCGACGGCTTCACCCTCGACCGCGACATCGGCGCCTTCGTGCTCACCCATCCGCAGCTGCGCATCCCCGCCGAGACCAGCGAGTTCGCGATCAACTCCTCGAACGAGCGGTTCTGGGAGCCACCGGTGCGGCGCTACGTGGCCGAGTGCCTGGCCGGGCGGACCGGCCCCCGCGGCAAGGACTTCACAATGCGCTGGATCGCCTCGCTGGTTGCCGAGGCATTCCGCATCCTCAGCCGCGGCGGCGTATTCCTGTATCCTGCCGACACCAAGGACCCCGGCCAGCCGGGGCGGCTGCGCCTGATGCACCAGGCCAATCCCATCGCGTTCATCATCGAGCAGGCCGGCGGCCTGGCCAGCACCGGCCGGGAGCGGCTGATGGAGTCACAGCCGGCGGACCTGCACCAGCGGGTGCCGGTGATCTTCGGCTCCCGCGCCGAGGTCGAGTTGATCGAGCGCTACCACCGCGATCACGCCGAACCGAGCACCGATGACTTCTCCCTGTTCAACACCAGGTCCCTGTTCCGCACCTGACCCGAGGAGCCGTCATGTCCACCAAGCATCCGGTCATGGTCGTCACCGGGTCCTCCGGCGCCGGCACAACCTCGGTGACCAGGTCGGTGCAGCAGATCTTCCGCCGGGAGCAGATCAACCCCGCCCTGGTCGAAGGCGATTCCTTCCACCGCTACGACCGGGACGAGATGAAGGCCGCGATCGCCGACGCCACGGCCGTCGGCAACCATCATTTCTGTCACTTCACCCCCGAGGCCAACCTGCTGGAGGACTTGGAAGACCTGTTCCGCAGCTACGGCGAGACCGGCACCGGCCGGTTCCGCCGGTACCTGCACGACGAGGAGGAGGCAGAACGTTACGAGCAGTCGCCGGGCACGTTCACCGGCTGGGAGGACATCCCGGCGGGCACCGACCTGCTGTACTACGAGGGCCTGCACGGCGCCGTGGTCACCGACAAGGTGAACGTCGCCCAGCACGCCGACCTGCTGATCGGCGTGGTGCCGATCATCAACCTGGAATGGATCCAGAAGGCCCACCGCGACAAGAGCCAGCGCGGGTACACCACCGAAGAGATCATGGACACGATCCTGCGGCGGATGCCCGACTACGTGAACTACATCTGCCCGCAGTTCTCCCGCACCCACGTCAACTTCCAGCGGGTGCCCACCGTCGACACCTCCAACCCGTTCATCGCCCGGTTCATCCCGACCGCGGACGAGAGCTTCGTCATCATCCGCTTCGCCGATCCGCGGGGCATCGACTTTCCCTACCTGCTGTCGATGCTGCACGACTCCTTCATGTCCCGGCCCAACAGCATCGTGGTGCCCGGCGGCAAGATGGAACTGGCCATGCAGCTGATCTTTACCCCGATGATCTTGCGGCTCATGGACAAGCGTCGGCGAGCCTGACTAGCCCGCCAGCATCGGCCAGGCGGAAGCGCGCCCAAGTTTGAGTAGCCGTGGGACCGTCATCTACTGGTCTTCGCGGGGTTGGGTGGCTTCCCCGATGTTGCGCCTTGCTTCTGCTTCAATCACTGGCATGGATGCTGAAACTGCCGCCCGCCGCTGGGCAGACACCTGGGCGCGCGCCTGGCCGCAGCGTGACGTCGAGGCCATCGCCGCGCTGTACGCCGACACCGCGGTGCATCACCCGACTCCATTCCGCCAGCCCGGCGTGGGCCTGGCTGGCGTCCGCCGCTATCTCACCGACAACTTCCTGGTCGAGGTGGATATCGAGTGCCGGTTCGGCCCGCCGATCGTCTCAGGCGGCCGGGCCGCGGTCGAGTGGTGGGCCAGTTGGACCGAGCAAGACCAGGAACTCACCTACGCGGGAGTGAGCGTGCTGCGCTTTGATGACCAAGGCCGGGTGCTTGAGCACCGCGACTATGACCACCACATCGAGCGGCGCGAGCGACCCTACGCCGCCTGGTAAGGCGCTCGGCACAAGCCTGCCCTGACGCTGAAGTGTCCACTCGTACAGCAGAACGTACAGCAACGGGAACACACAACCGCTCGCATGCGCGACCACCGACAACGCTGCTTGGCATCTGGCCCGCCTGCGTAGCCCGGGGATAAAATCATGGTTTCCGGGCTGGCCGGGAGGTGGGCTCGCCGTGGTGGAGACCATAGCGCACGTGCGGGGCAGCCGTGCCGGACGGCAGTCGAGATGACCTGGCAATACCTCAGGGGCGAGCTGTCCGTGCGCCTGGAGCAGTTGCAGGCCGCGGCTGACCCGGCCGTGATGCCGGACGTGGCGCGCCTGCGTGCCGACGTGGAGACCGGCCCGGCGAGTGGGCTGGCCTCGGCGACCGCGCGGGCGATGGCCCTGGCGGATGGATTGTGCTGGGAGTCGCTGACGCGGGGCGACGTCACGGCGTTCGCTCATCGGGCGGACATCCTGGCCGAGCTCTGCCAGTTCGATGTCGGCGTGCGGCGGCTGCTGGGCTACTACCGGTAGCTGACGTGCCCGCTGCCGCGTCGGGGTTAGCGCTGGCGCGCCCGGCTGCGCCTGGTTCGGGACCTTCGGCCCTAGCCGATTGCGCGCTGAGCGGTGCAGCCGGCCAGGATGGTCGAGGGACGGCGCGTGAAGGTCTCCCGCCTCGCAAGACGCTGTTTTCCAGGACAAGATCACAGCTAGGATCCGCCGATCCTTTCACCAGCGACCTGCTCGGCGAGTTCTCCGCCAATCCGCTCGCCGTCGACATCTTCGCGGCGAACCTCTTGCTCGCCACCGTGGCGACCCAGCTGACCGTAATTTACGGCCGCCGCAAGGATCTGGTGACCGCCGAGACCGCGCAGGAAACGCGGGCGGCCGAGTACCGCGTTGCCGCAAGCGTCCTGGTCATCGCCTTGTCGATCGGCATTGCCTGGGTGAATCCCAATGCTGCCAAATACTGCTGGCTGCTGCTTGCCGTCGTGCCCCGCATTGCCGATCACTGGTCCAGCCGCCAGTCTGCTTAAACACATCTCGGCCGAGCCGCTGCCCGACGGGCAGGTGAAGATCCACCGGCACACCGCGGCTCAGCTCGTGCGCTGCAGTGTGAAGCGCACCGTCTGCACCCGGATCAGCCCGTCCTGGAAGACGAAGGTATCGATCCCGTCCTCGACCCTGGTCGCTGAGGAGGTCGCGGCCCACTCCAGGAAGAGCACGTCGCCTTCGTAGATCTGCGTCTTCAGGTCCCAGGCTGCGTTCGGCAGGTCGGCCAGCACCTGGGTGAACGCCTGGCGGATGCCGTCCTGGCCCCGCATGACGCCCGCCGGGGTAATGAGCACAGCGGTGTCGGAGTAGTCAGCGACGATCTCGTCCAGGTCGCCTGCACCCAATGCCCAGGCATGATGCTGAAACACTTCTTGCGGTGTGCGTGCCATTCCTGTCCTCCTTTGCAGCGAGGCTCCCGCTGTCACCGTATCGCGCGTGCAGTGCCGGGACGAGTGGTCGCCTGGCCGCTGGCTACCCGCCGAGCTCGGCTTGTAATGCCGGCCAAGCCGAGTGACAACCCATCTGGTCTTAGCCGGGCACTGGCGGACTTCAGCAGACAGGTACTAGCCGGTAGACCCGGTACCGGCAGAGGCCATGCGCGTATCACTTAGCCTTGGGGACGAAGAGGCCCATGCCGCATGTGACGAAGCGCGAACCCGTAGACTCATGCGGCCGGCGTCGGCACGACTCCGCGGGCCAGGCGCTGACCGAGCGGCAGATCTGCTCCTGATCCTCGCAGCTGAGCACGCCGCGGGACCTACAGACTCCGGAGCCGTGAGCCTGGACGCTGTTGTACATTCGTTGTGTAACGTGTGGGTTGTGTAAGTGTTACACACCCCTGGGGGGCCTGTCCATGCGCATGAACATCTCCGTACCCGGTGCCCTCGCCGAAGAGGTCCGCCGGCGGGATATCGCGATCTCGGCGGTTTGCCAGCGTGCCCTGCGCGAGGAGGTCAACAGGCTGCGCGTCATCGAGGATGCCGACGACATCCTGGTCTACGTCGAGCGCGAGCAGGCCGACCTCGATCCGGCGACATGGCCCGGATTCGACTGGGGCAAGCCGATGCTGACCTACAAGCGCTATCCGGTCGGACCCCACTGGGAACTCGGCTGGGTGCTCGAGTACGAGGACGGCGACGAGCAGGGCGGCAACCTGGTCGGCTACTTCATCGGCGGCGAATCGATGGGGCTGGGACCCGGCTCGCCGCCGATCCAGGCCGCCCGCGAGCGCATCCGTCAGGTGAGCCGCGACATGGAGGAGATCACCGTCGCCGTCGGCGAGCCCGCCCTCACGGTCGGGTTCACCGGCCGCTGGCTGGTGGAACCGGACCCAGCCAAAACCCGTACCGGCGAGCCCGGCTACGACGCTGGCGCTTACTGGGGCGTCGCCCTGACCAGGCGCGGCCGCATCGCCGTCTTTACCGCGCCCTGCAACGACGGCTGGGCCGCCGGCCTGCACGATTACGACAGCCTCGATGCTGCTGCCAACGACGGCGTGCCCAGGGAGATCATCGGCCTCGCCGCTGCCGCACTTGGGCGAACCCGGGTTCTGTGGCGCGACATCTGATCCACTTCCACAGTGGAGCCGGTCACCCGCTGGCCGGGCTTCCGCTCTATGTGGAAGCTCAGTCGCGACGATCTGGCCAACGCCAGTGCTAACAACGGCCCCGGGGACGGGCTTGGACGCGACTGGAATCAACCGCCAGGAAGAAGCAGGTAACCGGGCCTGGATGTCATTGGTGGACAGCCGTGGACGACCCTTATCCTTCTCGTAATGCGTAAACCGCACGTGCCAGGCCGCAGGCCGTCCGGGCCTGTGCCGCTATCCTTTCCACGATGAGCCATCCCCGCTGCTGGCGAACGTCTACCTGCACTATGTCCTTGACCTGCGGGCCGGGTGGTGGAGGCGGCGGCACGCGCGCGGCGACATGATCATCGTGCGTTTTGTCGGCGACTTCAACGCCGGGTTCGAGCATCTGGGAGACGCCAGGCAGTTCCTGCGGGACCTCCGCGACTGGTTCGCAAGGTTCGCCCTGGAGCTGCGCCCGGGCAAGACGCGCCTGATCTAGTTCGGCCGGTTCGCGGCCGTGCGCCGGGCGGCGCGAGGCGCCGGGAAGCCGGAGACGTTCGATTTCCTCGGTTTCACGCACACCTGCGCGAAGACGAGAGTGGGACGTTTCCAGGTCAGGCGGATCACCATCTCCAAGCGGATGCGGGCCAAGCTGAAACAGGTCAAAGACCAGCTCAAGCAGCGTCGGCACGAGCCCGTCCCGGAGCAAGGGCGGTGGCTGGGCAGCGTGGTACGCGGCCACATGGCCTACTACGCGGTGCCCGGCAACATCCGGGCCGTCCGGACGCAGGTGACCCGGCACTGGCGCGCGGCTCTGCAAAGCCGCAGCCAGCGCGGCTACCTGAACTGGAACCGGATGAACCGCCTCGCGGCGCGGTGGCTCCTGCCACCCCGCATACTGCACCCCTACCCCGACGAGCGCCTTCACGTTCGCACCCTAGGCAGGAGCCCAGTGCGTTAGCAGCGCACGCTGGGATCTGCGCGGGGGGCCGCCCGCAAGGGCGGTCCCTACCGCGATCGCCGGTTCACATCCGGCCGCCGCAGTTCGATGCCACCGACCGGCCACGTCCAGGCCGTTACGGCACGGTATGCACTATTAGGACATCACATGGCGCGCGTCGTGACACATCTGCGGGAACCGAGCCGAGCAGCCGCCCGGCCATCCTATTCAGTCCCTTATTGCCGACCACGAGCAAGTCGGCATTGTGCTCGCCGAGCGCGCTGATCAAGGACTTGACCGGCTCGCCTTCGACTACGACCTGCTCGATATCGCTGGCGCCGCGCGCCGCCGCGCGTTCGCTGGCCGTGCGCACCGTATTTTCAGACGGACCGGGGCCGAGGAGCTTGTATTGGTCCCCGTATGCGCACACGATCACGAGCTTCGCGGCCGACTCATGCGCTACCTCGGCGGCGCGCTCCACGGCGCGGAATGAGGAGTCCGACCCGTCCGTGCCAACCACGACGGTCTGATAAACGGCCATGACTAGCCCTCCGATCAAACATTCGGCAACTCTACCCAACACTAGTCGGGAGGGTACGCATCCACAACGATCCAGAAGCAGCAGGCCAGAGTACGTATCAGCTAACGGATTTGGCAACGAGACCCTATCAGTCGGGGCGATGAAGGCAGACTGGCGCGGGCCAGCAGGCAGACGGCTATGTCCGGTGGCATGGCTGCTCACGGGCCAGATCGTAGGTGGCCGCCCAGGCGCGTTTCAGGTCGTCTTCACTCCAGTGCCCGAACGTGTAGGCGGGCGAATCCACCGGCTGGGCGCGTTCCACCCGGATCAGCACCTCCCGGCCCGGGCAGGCAGGCCGTGGTGTCGAGTACCCACTGGCGCGACCACTCATATACGGGCTCGCCGTCCCCGCGGATCTCGGCGGTGCCTTTGAACCGGTAGCCACGCCTGAGGAGGAAATCGATCACATTCACCTCGAGCCGGGGATCGCGCCTCAGGTTCGCCACCGTCTCCCGGGTGAGGCCATGTTCATGAAAACCGAGTGATGGCCGTGGTAAACGCGCAGCGGTCCTTTCGGGGACAAGTTCGGGGAGCCGTCTGGCAGAACCGCGTCGAAATGAGCCGAACGCGGAGAGACAGCCCGAGACTGCGCGGCGTGGTCGACCGAGGCCAGCACGGGTGTGAGAGGACGGGGTCTTGGGCTGGGCACCTTGCTCCCGTAGCGTTGTCTCACTGGACCCTTTACCGCAGTGACACTGGGAGCAAGCATGACGCAGACCCCGCCTTATCAGGTAACCGACCCGGCGACCGGCGAGGTGACCGAGACTTTCCCCTTCGCCACGGACGCGGAGGTAGAGGAGGCGCTCGCCGCCGCGACCGGGGCGTTCGCGGCATGGAGGCTGCGACCGGTCGCCGAGCGCGCCGCGGTCGTGAAGCGGATCGCCGAGCTGTTCACCGAGCGTGCCGCCGACCTGGCCGAGCTGATCACCAAGGAGATGGGCAAGCGTCCCGCGCAGGCCGTCGGCGAGGCGCAGTTCTGCACCGACATCTTCAGCTACTACGCCGACAACGGCCCCGAGCTCATCGCCGACAAGCCGCTGCCCGGCCATGACACCGCGCGCATCGAGTACCGGCCCGTCGGCCCGGTACTCGGCGTGATGCCGTGGAACTATCCGTATTACCAGGTGGCCAGGTTCGTCGCGCCCAACCTGATCGTCGGCAACACCGTCATCCTCAAGCACGCGGAAAACTGCCCGACCTCGGCCCTGGCGATCGCGCAGATCATGAAGGACGCGGGCGTGCCGTACGGCGCGTACGTCAACCTCTTCGCCACCCACGAGCAGGTCGCCGCGATGATCGCCGACCCGCGGCTGCGCGGCGTGTCGCTGACCGGCTCCGAGCGGGCCGGCACCGTGGTCGCCGAGACGGCCGGCCGCAACCTGAAGAAGGTCGTCCTTGAGCTCGGCGGCTCCGACCCGTACATCATCCTCGACACCGACGACGTCCAGGACGCAGCCAAGACCGCCTGGGTCACCCGGATGGAGAACGTCGGCCAGGCCTGCAACTCCAACAAGCGGCTGATCGTCATGGACGACATCTACGACGACTTCGTGGCCGCCCTGGTCAACCGGGCCACCGCGATGTCGCCGCGCCAGCCGGGGGATGACTCCCCCCGCTCCTACAGCCCGATGGTGTCCCGTAAGGCGGCGGAGGGCCTCCTCGCCCAGGTGCAGGACGCGGTATCGAAAGGCGCCACGCTGCACGTCGGCGGCACGCTCGAGGACGGCAAGGGCGCTTACTTCGCCCCGGCCGTGCTCACCGGCGTGACCCCGGACATGCGCGCCTACCGCGAGGAGCTGTTCGGCCCGGTCGCCGTCGTCTACAAGGTCAGCACCGACGACGAGGCGGTCCAGCTCGCTAACGCGGTCGACTTCGGCCTGGGCGGCGCGGTCTTTTCGACCGACCAGGAGCGGGCCATCAAGGTCGCCGAGCAGTTGGAAGTCGGCATGGCCAACGTAAACACCCCGGCAGGCGAGGGCGCGGACCTGCCGTTCGGCGGCACCAAGCGCTCCGGCTTCGGCCGCGAGCTAGGCCCTCTCGGCGTCGAGGAATTCGTCAACAAGCGCCTCTTCTACGTCGAGTAGCAGCGCTTGACGAGTAACTGACGGGGCCGCTATCCGGCGGGCCGGCGATACCCCGCCTCTCGCGCCTTGCGCATGGCCTCGACTCCTTCTTCCACGCTCAGCAGCGGGGTGGTCTTGAACGCCTT
>JASIGD010000240.1 GCA_030045295.1 Streptosporangiaceae bacterium | reverse complement strand
CCGCCGCCCAGCACCGCGCACCCCTGTTCGGCGATTCCCCCGCCGCCCCGTACTACGCACCCCTGTTCGGCGATCCCCCCGCCGCCCCTTACTACGCACCCCGGCCCGGCGATCCCCCCGCCGCCCCTTACTACGCACCCCGGCCCGGCGATCCCCCCGCCGCCCCTTACTACGCACCCCGGCCCGGCGATCCCCCCGCCGCCCAGCACCGCGCACCCCCGCTCGGCGATTCCCCCGCCGCCCAGCACCGCGCACCCCGGTTCGGTCCGGGGGTCCGGCCCGCGTCCAGTGGAATCGCGGCGGTAGCCGGCCTGCTCCGGCCGGCCGGTGCTGGCCGGAGTGATGCGTGCTAGCGGTCCTGGCTGGTGCGCGAGCGCCCGAAGCGCCCGGTGGCGAACAGCACGATCGCGACCAGGAACGCGACCCACAGCACTGGCACGGTAGCCCACCACAGCACGTGGGCGGTTGCTATGGCGAGCACGACGAACAGCGCGATGAGCAGCACCGGGTGGCGGCGCCTGCGAGCCAGGCAGGCCGGGTGGTCTGCCACTGCCGGAGCCCCTGTATCCGGCAGGTCGGCGAACAGGCCGTTCAGGTCGGCCCGGGTCTTGGCGCTCATGGCGCGCCCGGCGCGCTCGTCGAACTCGGCCTGGTCGAGGCGTCCTTCGGCGAAGTGCTCGGCCAGCCGGTCGGCGACCGCTTGGCGCTCGGCGTCGGAGACGCGCATGTTCTGGTCGGAATAGGCGCCGCGGAACAGTGGCCCGAAACCACGGCCCCAGGGCTGGTTGGACTGCGTTGGCATGATGTTCTCCTGTTTGGCTTTCCTCGGTCGACTACCGCGACCCGGACTGGAGGGACTGGATGAGTGAGTCAGCGATCGACTGGTCGCTGCCCTCGTCGGGGATCAGCAGCAGGCCGGCCAGGTAGAGCGCTATGCCCGCGCCGCCGAAGATGGTCAGGACCACGAAGGCGATCCGGACGATGGTCGTGTCCACCCCGAAGTAGCGGCCCAGGCCCGCGGCGACGCCCGTCAGCATGCGGTCGTCGTAGGGCCTGCGCAGGACGACGCGCTCCGGTTCGGTGCGGTGCTCGGACTCGGTGGTTTCTGGGTTCACAGTGTTGGTGTTCATGGCCTCTAGCTTGGCTCCCCAGGCCGGACCGGCACATCGGGAAGATCCCTGGTGCGCCCCTGATCCCCCGGCGCGGGGTCAGGGCCGGATCGGGGACGATCCGGATAGCGAGCTCAGGGTGACTGGGGCGATGATGGATTACGTGGAGCATCCAGGACGCTGGCGCCGCGACCGTGACCCGGCCGGGGACTGGGACCGTCACCCCGACCAGTTCGGGCACTGGCACCGCGGTCCCTCCGGGCTGCGTCGGCGGGGTACCGGCGGTCCGCTGCGCCGCGACCCGGCCGACCGTCTGGTAGGCGGCGTGGCCTCCGGCGTGGCGGCGTGGAAGGGCTTCAAAGTCACCGCGGTGCGGATGGCGTTCGTGCTTCTGGCCTTGATCCCCCCGGGGCTCGGGGTCCCGTTGTACGTGGTGGCGTGGCTGCTGATCCCGGCGGCCGGAGCGGATAGCAGCATCGGCAGCAAGGCCAGGTCCGACAACAGAGGCATCCGGCTGGCGATCGGCGCCGCGTCGCTGTACATCCTGATCCTGATCGCGGTGAGCGCGCTCAACGATAGCTGGTTCACCACCTGGGCCTGGCCGCAGGTGATCAGCGTGGCCGGCCTCGTACTGATCTGGCGCAACGTCCCGGCGGACGAGCACGCCACCATGCGGCGGCTCCTCGAGCCGCTGGAGTCGGCGGGCTCCGGGCGGCTTAACAAGTGGTCGGCTCTTCGCCTGACGATCGCGGGCGCGCTCCTGCTCGGCGGCGTGGGCTGGCTGCTCTCGGCGAAGGAGAGCCTGGCCTTGCTGCGGCCGCTGGGCGGCGTCCTGCTCGTGATCGCCGGCATCGTGCTGCTCCTCGGCCCATGGTGGCTACGGATCGCCGGCGACCTCGTCCTCGAGCGGCAGGCCAAGGTCCGGGCCGAGGAACGGGCCGACATCGCGGCCCGGGTCCACGACTCCGTCCTGCAGACGCTCGCCCTGATCCAGCGGCGCGCGGACGATCCGCAGAAGGTCGTCCAGCTGGCCCGGCTGCAGGAACGCGAACTGCGGTCGTGGTTGTTCGAGGGGCGCGCCCCGAACGAAACCGATGCGGACCTGACGTTCGCGGCCGGCGTGCGGCAGATCCAGGAAGACGTCGAGACCAGGTACGGAGTACCGGTGGAGACAGTGACCGTCGGTGACTGCGAGCTCGACGACAACCTGCAGGCCCTGCTCGCGGCGGCCCGCGAGGCGACGGTCAACGCGGCCAAGTGGTCCGGCGCCGGCGTCGTCTCGCTGTTCGCCGAGGTCGAGCCCGCCGAGGTATCGATCGTCGTACGGGACCGCGGGCAGGGCTTCGACCCTGAGGCGGTGCCAGAGGACCGCAAGGGCCTGGCCGAATCCATCCACGGCCGGATGTCCCGCCGCGGCGGCACGGCCACCGTCAGTTCGGCCGCGGGCGAGGGTACCAAGGTCACGCTGAAGATGCCCCGCACCGCCACGCAGCCCGCGGGGCGCAGATGACCGGGCCGCAGCGGCCTCGGGTCGTCCTGGTCGACGACCACGGGCTGTTCCGTTCCGGGGTCCGCGCCGAGCTCGGCCGCCAGGTTGAGGTCGTCGGCGAGGCGGAAGACGTGCAGCCCGCGATCGACCTGATCGCCTCGGTACTGCCCGACGTGGTGCTCCTCGACGTGCACCTGCCCGGCGGCGGCGGCCAGGCCGTGGTCCAGGCGATCAAGGCCGAGCACCCGCAGGTGCGTTTCCTCGCGTTGTCCGCCTCGGACGCTCCCGAGGACGTCATCGCGGTGATCAGGGCGGGCGCCCGGGGCTACGTGACCAAGACGATCTCCACCGCCGACCTGGCCGACGCGGTCCGCAGGGTCGCGGCGGGCGACGCGGTGTTCTCGCACCGGCTGGCGGGCTTCGTCCTGGACGCCTTTGCCGCGACGCCGGAGCCGGGTGAGGCCAAACCCTCGTTCGACCCCGAGCTCGACCAGCTCACCAGCCGGGAACGGGAAGTGCTGAGGCTGATCGCCCAGGGCTACACGTACAAGGAGATCGCCCGCGAGCTGTACATCTCGGTCAAGACCGTGGAAAGCCACGTGTCTTCGGTGCTGCGCAAGCTTCAGCTCTCCACGCGCCACCAGCTGACCAGGTGGGCTGCTGAACGACGGCTGGCGTGAGCCCGGATCGCGTTTGGGGCGCGGCCCAAGTTACGGCGGACCGAAATGGTGTGGTTCGCCATTGATTCGGCCGGCACCGCTATGCCAGCGTCGGCG
>JASIGD010000026.1 GCA_030045295.1 Streptosporangiaceae bacterium | reverse complement strand
GCGTTTCTCGTCGACTCCGATGCCTACCCGCCACGGCTTGGCGCTATCCACCGGGTGCTGCCCGGCCTGCAACCGGAACGTGCCGCCGAGCGCGCCAAGGCCGCGTTCACCGTGCAGGACCTGCCAGATGAATGCGAGCTTGCCAACGCGCTGGGACACCTCGCCGCGGCCGGGCGCGAAGGGACGGCGTTCCTGCTAGCCGGGGGCTGCGGGAGCTGCGGAACACCCCGCTTCCGGCTGCTCACCGACCCGGACCCGGCGCAGGTTGCGGCGTCGATGCCGACCGGCATGTCGGATGCCTGGCGGTGCCTGGACGCGTCGGTGCTCCAGCAGCTGCTGATGGGCCGCCTGTGGGGCATCACCGACAGCGAGCGCGGTGTGCTGATTAATCATGACGCGGCTGATGCCGTGCGCGTGGCGTCCAGCATGGGGGCAACTGCGGTCATCTCGAATCCGCTCTCCTTTGGGTCCGTCATCCAGATCGCCGCGGAAGGCGAGCGGGTGCCGCGTAAGTCCACGTCGTTCGGTCCCAAGCCGCGCACCGGCCTGGTCCTGCGCACGTTCGGCCCGGGCGGCTGAGCCTCGCGGCCGATAGCAGAGCGGGCCGGCGGGTTCCGCGTCTGGGACAATGACCCGGTGGACGAGATAACCCGGGCCGGAGCCACGGATATTACCGAGCTGGGCCACGAGGTGTTCCAGATCGACACCCGGATGGCCGGCTATGACGGGATCACCGCTGGCTACCTGATCCGCAGCGACCGGCCGTGCCTGGTGGAGACGGGCACCGCGCCGTCCGCGCCGGTAGTCCGCGACGCCCTCGCCCAGCTCGGGATCGGCGCCGCCGACCTGGCGACCGTCGTGGTCACGCATATCCACCTGGATCACGCCGGCGGGGCCGGCGACATCGCCGCCATGTTCCCGGCGGCTCAGATCGTCGTGCACCAGCGGGGGGCACGGCATCTGGCCGACCCGAGCAGGCTCATGGCCAGCGCCCGGCAGGTCTACGGCGACGCGCTCGACAGGTTCTTCGGCGTGCTCGCGCCGGTCCCTGCCGACCGCATCGTGGCGCTCGAGGATAGCGGGACCGTCGATCTGGGCGGCGGCCGGCGCCTGGACAGCCATTACTCCCCCGGCCACGCCAAGCATCATGTCGGCCTGATCGACTCCGGCAGCGGCGACCTCTACACCGGCGACGCGGCCGGGGTACATATCCCGGAGACCGGAGATCTCCGGCCCGCGACGCCGCCGCCCGACTTCGATCTTGAGACCGCGCTTGCCTCGCTGCGGAAATTCGCCGCGCTGCAGCCTTCCCGGCTGCTGTTCAGCCATTTCGGACCCGTTACCACGGTCACGCAGACGCTGGACCGGTCGCAAGAGGAGATCAAGCTCTGGGTGGAAGAAACACGCCAGGCCCGCGCGGCAGGCCTAGACCTGGACCATGCGGTCGCGATGGTACGGGATCGCACGAGGGCTCGTTATCTGGCGTTGCGCCCAGATGCCGACCCTGCGCTCGCCGTGAGATTCGAGCGGGCCAGCGGGGCCACCTCGAATGTCAGCGGCATCATGCACTGGCTCGACAAGATTGAGCAGGGCAGCGCTTAAGCACGCGGCGCGAGCTCCGCACCGCGGTTACGGCTGGTCAGCCGGCCAGCGCCGGGTGGCGACCACGCGGGCAGGGCGTTCCGCATGGATCATCAGCGGGCCGGCGAGGTGCTGCGCGAGCTGTTCGCCGCCACGATCGCGTTCCTTGCCGCTAAGCCCGCGGTCAGGTGACGCCGTGGTCTACCTAGGCCGTCCGTCTGCCCGGGAGGGTCGCCGGTACCATACCGCACAAGGCCTGCTCGCGAGCCTTGCGAGCGGCCTGACGAACCCTTGACCTGCCCCGGCATCGGCGGCGGAGAAGAAAGCTGAGAGCGGGGCCGCGATTGTGACGACAGATAACCCAGCCGAAGCGATCGAGGTGATGCTGCGCCAGGCCGGGGCGAAGATCGAATGCACAGTCACCTGGCTAGACGAAGACACCAGTGACCACGACCTGGAGTCCCGGTCTTTCCACCACGCCAAGCGCGAGGTCAGGGCCTGGCTAGCCCGCGACGGATGGGTGCCCGTCGATCGCTGGAGCTCTGCTGGAACCGACGGTCGGATCGTGCGGCATTTTCGGCGGCCGCCTGTGAACGACAGGCTGTTTCCCCTGGTGAGGTAGCGGGTTATCGCGGGCCGCGGTCGAGCCTAAACCCGTGGTCATAGGTCAGATAATGCGCTGGCTCGACAAGATTGAGCAAGGCAACGCTTAAGCACGCGGCGGCGGCGGCTCCGGCGCAGCGGGTTACCCGCTGCGCCGCCGATCATCGCGCAGGTCGTCCGATGCCAGCCCCGCGGCTACATCGTTCGGCTCCTCGGGTTCCGCTTCCGCCTCCAAAATCGGGGAGTCCGCTAGATCCTCGGCGTCCGCCAGATCCTCGAACTCGACGCCGTCCAACTCGTCAAGGCGGTCACCGGCATCGGTCTCGCCGTCGGGGTCGGCCGCGGCCGCCTCCGCGAACGCGTCCCTGGCCTCATCCGCACGCCCGGCCGCGAGCAGCGCGTCTGCGTACGCGTAGAACAGCCGCGCGGACCACGGGCGCAGCCGGCCGCTCGTCAGCTCCGGCACCTGCAAGGCCAGCACGGCGGCGTCCGCAAGCCCCTGGTCCCGGCGGATACCCGACTCGACAATGCGAAGCTCGATCTGCGTGGCGCGATCGAGCTTGCCCACGTCCGCCTCGCGGATCAGGGCCAGCGCCCGGTCCAGCCGACCGAGGGCACGCTCGCAATCGGCCATGAGGGGAAGGTAGTCATCGCGGCCGGTCATGCGCCGCGCGGCGCGCAGCTCAGACAGCGCGTCCGCCCATTGCCCCGTCCGGTACGCGGCGATCCCGCACGCCTCCCTGACCACCCCTACCCGTGCGGCAAGGCGCCGCGCGGCCTGGGCGTACACGTAACCCTGCTCCGGGTCCTCTGCCATTCCCGCGGCCACGAGGTAACGGGCCACGCTGTCAGCGAGGTCGCTCGGCAGGCTGGTCAGCTGGGCGCGCGCCTCGGGGTCAAGCTGCTCGGCGGAGATCGCGTCAGGAAGCCGCGGACCGCTCTCCCGCACGGGGCGCGTCGGGTCCGCGGCTCGCGACCGGCCGCGCGCGCCCAAGGAGTCTCCCCGCTCGCGGGTGGTATTGCGGCGGCCGTCGCCTGACCTGGCACGCGGTGTCCTGCGGACCTCCTCACCGGCCGCAGTGCGGGTCCTGCGTTCCCCCTCACTGCCTCGGGTCATCGTACGTCCGCGCGCCTGGCCTGGCGCGCCCGCCCGCGTCCCGCGCCGCGCGCCGTCGGCGGCTGGTGCCGGTGAGCTTCGCCGCGGTCCCTTCCCCGCCGAGACTCGTGAGGTCTCTGAGGCTGATGGGCTCTTTGGGTTCCTTGGTTCTTTCGGGTTCTTGGTTGTGCGGCGCGCGGCTTCAGGCGCCGACCGCCCGCGTGCTGGATATGCCCCGCCTGCGCGCCTTGCGTCGCTGCCCGAGCTGCTTCCGCGCCGGCCGTCCGTGCGCCGGCCTTCCCCGCGCGGGCCGTCCGTACGCCGACCGTCCCTGCGCGCCCCGTCACCGCGCGAGCTGTCCCGTGCAGGCTTGGCACCAGAACGGCGCGAGCCTTCGCTCGATGTGCCGGCGCGGCCTGACTTCGGCACGTGATGAGAACCCCCGGAGGCCGGCTTCCCTCGGCCGTGACTCGTTGACCCGCTAGCGCCGACAGTCCGCGCCCCCCCATTTGCCGTCCTTGCGCTCTTCGGGGTGCCCGAGGTCGTCCGCGCGCTCTTCGGGGTGCCAGGGGTCGCCCGCGCGCTCTTCGGGCTTCCGCCGTGCGCGCGACCGCCACGGGCACGAGCGCCGCTGGTGCCGGCGCCGCTCGCTCCTCGTCCCCTCGGCGTTCCGCGTCCCTCAGCCACGCAAACCAACCTCCAGCATCTGCCACAACAGTACCCAGACAAGCGAAGAGGGCCGCTCAACCTCATCGGGAGCGACCCTCTTCAAGCATGTCCGGCGGCGTCCTACTCTCCCACGCGGTCCCCCGCGCAGTACCATCGGCGCTGAAGAGCTTAACTTCCGGGTTCGGAATGGGACCGGGTGTTTCCCCTTCGCTATAACCGCCGAAACTCTATTGA
>JASIGD010000239.1 GCA_030045295.1 Streptosporangiaceae bacterium | reverse complement strand
CGGCAGTAGCAGCTGGTTAGGAAAGGAAGGTGCCGCAGTCCGCGGCCTGTTGGTCGAAATCATCCAGCCGGCGCTGGGCGTCGGCCCGCCCATGACCCAGTTGTGCAGGGGTTCGCCGCGCTCGCCGAGGCCGCGCCCGGGCCGGTCGTCCGGCCCGGTGATGAACCCGTCCAGCGACATGGTGATGTCGGCGACGACCTTGCCCATGGCTCTCCTCCTCCTGTCCCGCGCCGGGCTCTTGCCTGCAAAGGACTGCAGGGGCAGCGGAAACTCATCGCCGGGCGGGTGCCCGGACCGGGCCAGCGGCAGCAATCACCGTTCCTCCGCGCCGGACAGCGTCCGGCGCAGCCCGTCCCGGCCCGCGGTGGTGCGGCCGCTGAACCCCAGCCCGGCCCGCTTGACCCACTCTTGTTCGCTGACCGCGCCGGGTTCGGCGGGCAGGTAGTGGCTGAGGATGAGCTCGCCGACCCCGGCCCGCTCGGCCACCCCGCCGACCTGGGTGACGTCGGTGTGCAGCCCGGCCATCCGGTCGAGCGCGGCGTCGGCCAAGCCAGACGGCGTGCCGCGGCCGCAATCGATCACGAAGACCCGGCCGTCCACGACCAGCGCAGACGAGATCCCGGCCCGGCCGGGCACCGGCAGCGGCGCGTCGGCCGTGCCCAGCAGCACCAATTCAGTTGCCATGCGCACCATACTGCCCCGCCGCCCCAACGGACGATGCGGCCCTCCGGGCGTGGCGGTTCGGGCCGGGCGGGCTAGGGGCGAGTCGAGCGCAGGATGCGCGCGGGTGACTAGGGAACGCCAGCGGGTCTCCGCCGACCGACCATCGGTCAGGGGGTGACGATGAGTTTGTCCGGGGGGCCGGCTTGCAGTCGTGCCCAGGTTGGCTCGATGTCGTCGAGGTGGCTGGTGTCGGTGTCGATGTTGAGCGCCCCCTGGGCTGCCTTGGCGAGGAGCCGGGTGTAGGCGTCGCGGCGGATATCGATCGGGGTGAGGAACAGGCTGAAGCCGAGGATGGACATCTGCTTGTTGCGGAAGGCGGCGGCGGCCAGCGGGGCGGTGGGCCCGGCGACGTTGGCGACCTGGATCAGGCGGGCGTGCGTGACGGCCTGGTCGATCGCGTGGTTGACGATCTGGCCCCAGACCAGATCGATGATGACGTCGAAGCCGCGGCCCGCTGGTTCCGCGAACCGGGCAGCGAGCTGGCCCGGGTCGGTGACGCTGAGGTCGATGGTGGCGTCGGCGCCGCGGGCCTGTGCCCGGGCCAGCGCACCCGCGCTGCGGTCGGCGACTACGACCGGCCCGGCGCCCATGGCCTTGGCGGCTTGCAGGGAAAGCTGCCCGATCTGGCCGCCGCCGAGGACCAGGACCGATTCGCCTGGCTTGAGCTGCGCGCGGTATTCCAGGGCGAGCCACGCCGTCAGGCCGGGGACGCCGAGTGAGGCTGCCAGGCCTGGATCGATTCCCGGTGGGACCGGGAAGGCCAGTCCGTCCGGCACCGGGATCACCTCGGCGAGCGTGCCATAGGGGGGCGGCGGGCCGCCGATATACGCGCGGGACCCGGACGGCAGTTCGACGACGGCTTCGTAGCCGGCGACGAACGGGGGCGCGATTGCCCGCAGGGGCATCTGCCCGGCGGCGATGGCGAGATCGACCGGGTTGAGCGCGGCCGCCACGAGGCGGCCTGCTGTGATGTTTTCTGCCGCGGCAGGTGCGGGGAACCCGCGGAGCCTGGGCGCTGCGCCCAGCTCTTCGATGACTGCTGCTCGCATCTGATGCTCCTGACATAATACGGGTGTTCTTCTTCGGTAGCGCGGGTACAGCGGGACGGGCAGCGTCTCGCCTGCCCTGGCGTCCAGCAGCGGCCCGGCGGTGAAGACGTCGCCCGGGCGATGGCCGGGATCCTGCACGCCGGCGGGGCGGAGGTGGTGACGGAAACGCTGGTCATGGCGGCTTGCCTGGGGCAGCCCCTCAGGTGCTCTGCCGGCAGTTCGAGGGGCACAGATCGCGGGAGAGCTTTTCTGCGAGTGCCATCACCGTCGGGGCCGGGACATCGGATGGGGGAGTGGGCATCATCGACGCGTCGATAACGCTCAGCCCGGCCACTGCGCGCACCGCGTCGGCCGCGTCCACGACAGCCTGCGGGTCACTGACCGGGCCCATGCGCACGGTGCCGTTGGCGTGGTCATACAGGCCGACGCCCTGCGGCGGGCCGTCATTGATATCTGCCATGTCAGGCAGCCTGGCCGCCGACGGGGTGAGCGGCAATCACGCGATTGAGGTGATCGCCGTCGGGCCGAGGGGTACCGCAACCCGCTGAAGCAGCGGCGCCGTGTCCGTAGCGCCTGGTGCCGTCCAGCGCGAGACAGGGGTAGTCGACCGACCAGAGGATCCGGTGGGCGCCGATGACGGTGTGGGTGAACTGGAACTGGGGGAGAATGGCGGGCCAGCCCGATGCTCCGCTTCGGCTCACAGCCCCTGGCGTGTTGCCCAGGGGTGTAGCGGTCCAACGGCAGTCTGCGGCCAATAACGTCAATGAGGTGACGCTCGCTCACCCCGCCGCGGCCAAGGCTCAGGCACAGGCAGAAGCGAGCCTGCTGATACCGAGGAAGGAAGTGGAGCATGTCTACGACCCACTCCTGGACGTCGATGCCGGTGGCCGGGCTTGTCCCGGCCGAGCCGGCCGGTGATCCCGCCGACCTGGTGGTGCGCAACGGCCGGATCTGGACCGGTGATCCCCGCCGCCCGTACGCGGGCGCCGTGGCGATCCGCGACGGCAGGGTGCTGGCCGCCGGGGACGATCATGGCATGGCTCGGCACGTGACCAGGGCCACCCGGGTGGTCGACGCGATGGGCCGGCGGGTCATCCCGGGCCTGATCGACGCGCACATACACGTGATCAGGACCGGGCTGCACTACCTGCTGGAGCTGCGCTGGGACGGGGTGCGGTCAGTTGGCCAGGCGCTGGCGATGCTCCGCGACCAGGCGGCCCGGACCCCGCCGGGCCAGTGGGTGCAGGTGATCGGCGGGTGGAGCAAAGAGCAGTTCGCCGAGCAGCGGCTGCCCACCCTCGGCGAGCTGAACGCCGCCGCGCCGGACACCCCGGTCATGGTCACCCACCTGTACCAGTCGGTGCTGCTGAACCGCGCGGCCCTGCGGGCGGCCGGGTACACCCGTGACACCCCCGAGGTGCCCGGCGGGCAGATCGTCCGCGGCTACGACGGGGAGCCGACCGGATTGCTGGTGGCGGCGCCGGCGGCGAACCTGCTGTACGCCGCGATCGGGACGGCGCCGGTGCTCGGCGACGACGGCCAGCTCGCCTCGACCCGGCAGTTCCTGCGCGAGCTGAACCGGTTCGGGCTGACGTCGGTGATCGACGCGGCCGGCGGGTTTCAGTCCTTCCCCGAGAACTACGCCGCCGTCACCCGGCTCGCGGCCGACGGGGCACTGCCGGTGCGGCTGGCCTACTATCTGTTCCCGCAGGTGCCCGGTCAAGAGCTCGACGACATCCGGCGCTGGATCGCGGGCCTGCGGCCCGGTGACGGCGACGACTGGCTGCGCCTGGCCGGCGCGGGCGAGGGCCTGGTCGCGTCGGCGAACGACTTTGAGAACTTCGCCGAACCGCGCCCCGAGCTCCCGGCGCGGGCCGCCGCCGATCTGGAGGCCGCGGTCCGGCTGCTGGCCGAACATGGCTGGCCGTTCCGGCTGCACGCCACCTACGACCAGACCATCCGGATGGACCTGGACGTGTTCGAACGGACCGGCGCGTTCCCCGGCGGCGCGCAGTGGATCCTGGACCACGCCGAAACCATCTCACCGGACAGCATCGAGCGGGTCGCCGCGCTGGGCGGCGCCATCTGCGTCCAGCACCGGATGGCCTACCAGGGCCGCGCGTTCACCGAACGGTACGGGCGCGAGCGCGCCGCCCAGGCGCCGCCGGTCAAGGGCATGCTGGCCCGCGGGCTGACGGTGGCCGCCGGCACCGACGCGCCCCGGGTATCCACCTACAACCCGTGGGCCGCCCTGGAATGGCTGGTCCGCGGCCGGACGGTCGGCGGCCTGCAGCTATACGGCCCGGACAACCTGCTGGACCGGGAAACCGCGCTGCGGCTGTACACCACAGCCGGCGCCCAGCTCACCGGCGACGCCGGCCGCAAGGGCATCCTCGCCGAAGGCTACCTCGCCGACCTGGCCGTCCTGTCCGATGATTACCTCGCGGTCCCGGCCGAAGACATCTCCCGCATCGAGTCGGTGCTCACCATCACTGGCGGGAATATCGTCTATGCCGCCGCCGAGTACGAGGGCCTGGCTACGCCCCTGCCGCCGGTCGAGCCAGCCTGGTCTCCGGTCGCGCGCTACGGCGGCTACCAGCAGTCCGCCCCGTCCGGAGCGGCCCAGGCCCGCGCGGTAGCCGAAGCCGCCAGCGACTCCCTGGAGCAGCACCAGTGGCAGGTAGCCCGCGGCGGACCGGAAACCCCTGCGCTCCGCGCACTCGACGACACCTGCTGAAGCTGGCGCCGCTGTTTCATTCTTGAACCGGGGAGACTCTCCGGGGTGCACAGCGCACTCCGGTCGTACCGGGTCCGATAGACGCGGGCCGATGAGACTGGCCCATGACGAACATCGCAGGGCCGTGACCTGTGATTTCACCTGTGCGCCCCAACCGCGACTCCAATGGGGGACCTACTGCTATGAGGCGATCGGCAGCTTTGCCGCCAGGAGCGTGCCA
>JASIGD010000238.1 GCA_030045295.1 Streptosporangiaceae bacterium | reverse complement strand
GCAGGTGGACCGGCGCGAAGTCGACGAAGGTGCCCGGCGGGGCGGCCGCGCCGACCTCGATGATTTCCGCCGGGACCCGGGCGGTCACCCCGGCGCTCAGCACGGCCTCCGGGACCGCGCGGTCCAGTGACGCGCCGGGCGGAGGGGTTGCGGTCAGCGTGACCGGCTCGTTCAGCACCGCGGACAGGATCGTGTCGACGTCAGCGTCGGAACTCCAGACGGTCTTGCCGCCCGGCAGCGTGATCAGCACCGCGTCCCCCGCGTCGTCGGGGGCCACGGCGGACAGCGCGAGCAGCTGCCGCCACAGCCGCGGGTACTTCGCGCTGGCGACCTTGCCCGTCCGCCCGCTGACCAGGGCCAGCCGGCGATCACGCGCCAGTCCGGTGAACGTCACGTCGCTGGCGTCCACGTCCTCGCCGAGCATCGACTTGACCGGATACCGGCGCAGGCTGGCTACTGTTCCGAGCATGCTCCGATCATCGCAGGCACGCCGGAGCGGCCTCGCGTGTCAGCCGTCGAGGATGACGAGGTCGAGCTCCCGGAGCCGGTCGCGGTTCGCCACCCGTTCGATGGCGGTGATCCTCCCGCCTGCGACGGTGAAGAAATAGACGGCGCGCGGCCGCCCGCCCGGGGCCCAGACCGCTCCGGCGAGCCCGTTGATGACGGCCGGGCGGACGCCGTGAGCGTACTGCGCGAAGAGGCTGGCCACGTCCTGAGCACCGAGGATCTCCTCGGGCGCGCCCATCCGCACGCCTTCGCGGTCGGTGCGAAGCGGGACGCCGGGGTCGAGCAGGGCGAGCAGCGCGGTGAAGTCACCGCCGCGCGCGGCAGCCAGGAAGGCGGTGACGACCTCCCGCTGGCGGACCGGGTCGCCGCCTGAGGCCGGGCCCGCCGCCCGGACCCGCCGCCGGGCGCGGCTGGCGAGTTGACGGGTGGCGGCGGGGGAGCGGTCGACGACGGGGGCGATCTGGTCGAAGGGGACGTCGAACATGTCGTGCAGCACGAACGCAAGCCGTTCGGCCGGAGTGAGCACGTCGAGCACCGCGAGCAGGGCGACTCCGACCGAGTCCGCCAGGAGCGCCTGGTAGGCCGGGTCAGCGGGGTCCTCGCCGTTGCTCGGCGGCTCGGGCAGGTGCTCGCCGACGGGTTCTTCGCGCCGGGACTGCCGGGTGCGCAGCAGGTCGAGGCAGACCCGGGCCACGATCGTGGTCAGCCAGCCGCCCATGTTCTCCACGCTGGAGGTGTCGGAGCGGCACAGGCGCAGCCAGGCTTCTTGCACAGCGTCGTCGGCGTCGGCGGCCGAGCCCAGCATCCTGTGGGCCACCGCGCGCAGGCGGGGCCGGTGCACCTCGAAGCGCTCTGCGAGCCAGTCACCCTCATCCATCGGTCATCCCCTTGTCGATATCCGTCATAGCAGTGTCGGACCGGATCCTGCCGATGTGACAGGGACGACCCGCGGCGCCGCTCACCTTTGTCACCGGCATCCGATTGCGGGGCCGGTACCGAGTAGTCGCCTCCGCCACACCGCTCCCAGGGATCACCCGTAGGCTGTTCGCGTGGCTGCGATCGACTTCGAAGAACGAGACCTTGAGGCCAGCGTGCCCGACCTGGGCGCAGGCGGGGCCTGGACCCGGGTACGGCTGCGCTGGCGGCGCGATCCCCTGACGGGAGCGAGCGCCCGGATCCTCACCGGGGTGAAGCTCCAGCCTTCGACCCGGCCGGACATGGCTGAGCTCACGGCGAAGCCCGCCTTCTGCCCGTTCGACGCCGAGTACCTGGAGACGGCCACCGTCCCGTTTCCCGCCGAGCTCACCGCCGAGGGACGCATCCGCTTCGGCAGGGCCGTCGTGGTGCCCAACATCATGGCGTACGCGACCCACAGCGCGGTCGGCATCTACGATCCCGGGCGGCACTTCCTCGACCTGGACGACCTGACGCCACCCATCGTGGGCGACGCCCTGACCGCCATGGTCCGCCACGCGCAGGCGGTGCGGCACCTGGACCCGGCGGCCCAGTGGAGCTCGATCAACGCCAACTACCTCCCGCCCTCGGGCGCGTCGCTGGTCCATCCCCACCTGCAATCCGCTCACGACGCCCACGGCCTGACCGGCCAGCGCCTGCTGGTCGAGCAGTCCAGGGCCTGGAAGGAAACCCGCGGATCCTACTGGGCGGCCCTGGTCGACCAGGAAGCCGGCGGTCCCCGGTGGGTGGGACAGACCGGCCGGGTCGGCTGGCTGACGCCGTTCGCGCCCACCGGGTTCCATGAGGTGTGGGGGGTGGTCGCTGGCGCAGCCGACGTGACCGAGCTGACCGAGGAGGATTGCCAGGACCTGGGACAGGGACTCTCCCGGGTGCTGGCCGCCTACCGGGCGTGGAACCTGGCCTCGTTCAACTTCGGCCTGATCGGCGGCGGGCCGCACGGGCACCAGGACGGGCACCAGGTCGTGCTCAAGGTGCTCAGCCGGTCCAACCCCGAGCCCGTGTACCGCTGCGATGCCACCTACTTCGAGCGCCTCTGGGGAGAGGCGCTGATCGACCTGAGCCCGGAGGAAGTGGCAGAAGGCGTGAGGACCAGGTTCTGAGCCGGCCGCGATGGCGGCGCGCTTCCGGCGGCGGCGTGAGGTTCATGCCGGCAGGCGACAGGCCGGGCGCGCCGCCGCTCACTCCGGGGCTGGCCGGGACCCCCGGGGAAGCTCCAGGACCCGTTCGATGCCGGCCCTGACGTAGGTCCGCGCCAAGAACCCGCGCCTGGCCCGCCACTGCTCCGACATCGGCTGCGCGGTCTCGTATCGCCGCTGGTAAATGTCACGGATCACGTCCGCGGGAGCGCCCCAGCTGGCCAGTACCTCAAGCGCTTCTTTCTTGGTGATGAGTCGTCCGTCTTGCAGCGTCACCGCGGCGCGCGCGAGCGTGCACATTCCCAAGTCGACCCAGATGTCCCGCAGCCACACGGCGGGCCGTTCCGTGCTCGGATACCAGAAGCCTCGCAGGTCACCGCGGATGTAGGCCGCCAGCTCCCGATCGGTCACCGGCGGAACCACGCTGGCCGGCGCGGGACCGAGCAGGCTGAGCCCTCCGCGGCACAGTTCCCGGCGGCTGACCGGCGAGACCACCCGGTGCAGCAACTCGCCGTGGGCCCAGGTCAGATGGGGCTGCCCGGGATCGGCCAGCTCGGAGCGGACCAGGTACGCGCAGTGGAGCCCGCTGGCCAGCGGCGCCTGCCTGAGGAGCGTCCCGTGAACGTGCTGCAGGTCCTGCCGTTGCGCGTCGGTGATCGCCGCGCCGATGAGCGCGATGAGATCCAGATCGCTGCGGCCAGGCTGAAAGTCTCCGAGCGCCAAAGACCCGTGCGCCCACAACGCGATCAGCGGCAGCACGCGGCCGACGTCAGCCGCGAAGCGATCAAGGAGGCGTCTCACCTCACCGGCCCGCGCCCGGGCAGGCGTAGTTGCCGTCACCATCGCATTCTTCCATCGGCTCTGTCTTGACACCATCGGAACGGCAGCCGGTGACACGGTGGCCTGCCGGGCCGTACCACACTGGTCGTGGGTGCGAGCTGGGTCCGGGCGACCGCCAGCACCTGATTCGTGGACCTGAACTGAAAGGCAGGCATCACCGTGAAGACCCCTCCGATCGTCAGTGCGCAGGAATGGGACGCAGCGCGCCAGCAGCTGCTCGTGAAGGAGAAGGAGCTGAGTCGCGCCCGGGACGCGGTGGCGGCGGAACGCCGACGGATGCCGTGGCTCGCGGTGGAGAAGGACTATCAGTTCGAAGGGCCTGACGGTAAGGCGAGCCTGCTCGACCTGTTCCAGGGCCGCCGCCAGCTGATCATCTACCGGGCCTTCTT
The DNA here is from genome assembly GCA_030045295.1 of Streptosporangiaceae bacterium. The sequence goes on along the minus strand of JASIGD010000238.1, from coordinate 2,067 downwards.
CGAGCCGGGCGTGCACGGCTGGCCCGACCATGCGTGCGTCGGCTGCTCCCTGATGGCCGACCAGGTCGCCGACGTCGTCCACCTGAACGCCCGTGACACCACCTTCGCCTACGCCTCGCGCGCGCCGCAGCCTGACATCGCGCGGCTGAAGGCGCGGATGGGCTGGACCATGCCCTGGTACACCATGCTCGACGACTTCGACAAGGACTTCGGCGTAGACGAATGGCACGGTACGAACGCGTTCATCCGCGACGGCGACCGGGTGTTCCGCACCTACTTCATCAACAACCGGGGAGACGAGGCGCTGGGGAGCACCTGGAGCTACCTGGACGTGAGCGCGCTCGGGCGGCAGGAGGAGTGGGAGGACTCGCCCGAGGGCTATCCCCAGACCCCGCCGTACCAGTGGTGGAACTGGCACGACGAATACGACGCTGCCGCGCCGCCGCAGGCATAACCGGGCCGTGGGGTTGTCGGCCCGGATGTAGACACGGCCCTGCGGGCGGGAGCCGTCGGGCTGGTGCTCGTCGTTCGTGGCCAGGGTGATCAGCGGGCCAGGGCGCCCGTGACCGGATTCGCCTCGCCCAGCGCCTGCGTCGGCGTCTGTGCAGGCGGGGCAGCCCCGGAAGCGCCCATCCCGAATGTCGATCGTCTAGCGGTTCTCCGCCACGAACTGGCTGGCGGTGAAGGACGCGCCAGCCGGGTCGGCGAGGACGGCGAATCGCACCCATGGCGCATTCTGCGGCTCGGCCAGGACCGAGCCTCCGAGCTCACGCGCTCGCGCAGCTATCGCGTCCACATCGTCGACGGCGAAGGTCACGCTCCAGCGCGCTGCGCCGCCCTCGCGAGGCAAGATCGTCGCCACGACGTCCTCGAAACCCTCGGGTGCGCCCATCTGCTTCATCCCCGCGCGCAGGCCGGGATTGAGCTCCTCCAGATGATCGCCATAGCCCGGCAGAGCCCACATCGGCGAGCCCGCGTCGATCGTCGTCCAGCCGAACACGGCGCCGTAGAAGGCCCGAGCGGCCTCAACATCGTCGGTGTGCAGGTTGTTGAAGTTCACCGCGCCATGCTCGTTGACCGCCGCCGAGCCGCGGTGCGATCCGGGCTGCCACACGCAAAAGACCGCGCCCTCGGGATCGGCGAACACGCCCATCCGCCCCGCGTCGAACACGTCGAACGGCTCGGAGAGCACCCGCCCGCCCGCCTCGAGCACCCGTGCCGCGGCGTCGTCGGCGGATTCCACGCGGATGTAGGTGTTCCACACCGCCTGCGGTGGTGCGCCGGGAGGCTGCGAGGAGATCGCGGCCGCGTCCCGGCCGCCGATGCGGGCCATGTAGTAGTGAGCCCCGGCGTCGGGGGGCATCGCGTCCTCGGTCTGCCAGCCGAAGAGCCCGGAGTAGAACCGGGCGGCGTCTACGGGGTCGGGCTGATTGGTGTCGACCCAGCACGGCACCCCGGCTGGGTAGTCCTCGCGCGTGCTCATGACGGCAGCCTACAGCGGCTCTCATCGAGCATCCCGGCAACGAGCCGCTCGAGCTGGACCGCGCGGATGTCATCGCGGCAGCGTCGTCATCCATTTACTTTACATAATGTCCATTATCGGCACTTGACGGCCCTGCGGCACTCCGACATCACGCAGGCGGGCGCAGCCAGAGCACGCCGCCGCAGCGGGCTGTCTCGCGGTCGGCCGCCGCGGCGGCGAGTGCCGCCCCAAGCCGGGACACATACGCTTTCGTACGCGGGAACGTGAGGTCGGACGTGTAGATGACGCCAGGAACCCCGTCTCCGGCCGCCTCGTGTGCACGTCGCAGGCTCTCGAAGTCCGGGACGTTGTTCGTCACGAGGACCCGGCCCTCGGCCAGTGCCGCCTGGAAGATCTCCAGGTCCGACAGGGCGTGCAGGACAGGATCGGCAACGACCGCACGGCAGTCGATGCCGCGGGCAGCGAGATCGGTCGCGATCGCGGGCGAGAACATCTCGTCGAGGAGCAACGCGTCGGGCACGTTACCGGGTATCCCGCTCACAGTCCCAGCAGTCCCTGCTGCCGTTCCCATGCCGCCCGTGCCT
>JASIGD010000237.1 GCA_030045295.1 Streptosporangiaceae bacterium | reverse complement strand
CGCGCTGACGTTCGTCATGCCCGCCTGCGACCCGGACTACCCGGTCTTCCGGATCGAGGACATCCTCGACGCCGATGAGAGCGTGCCCGAGCTGGAAGCGCTCATGCGCTGGGCGATGGTGCTGCACAACCAGTACCCGTGGGATCGCTCCCGCACCGAGCTACGCGGGCCGGCCGACATCGGCGACGACGACTTCGTGATCGCCTTCCACCCGCGCAACCGCGACGTGATGGCCTTCATCGAGCGGGTCAAGCGCCAGGAGACCGCGGCCGGCCGCGCGGTCCTGGGGAGGGTGGAAGCGGTTGAGGAGGTCGAAGGGGTGGGAGGGGTCGAAGGGGTGGAAGGGGTCGCGCCCGCCGCGCCGTACCCGCCCGTACGGGTGCGGGAAGCGTTCGCGGTCCAGCCGAAGCTCGAGGCGCTGGCGATCGTGCGCGGCGAGCATGTCTGCGACAACACCGACGTGATCAGGAACGCGAGCTTCTCCTGGTCGCCGATGAGCGCCGACGAGATCAGCGCCAAGACCGGCATCCGGCAGCGCCGCTACACCAGCCGGGAGCCCGAGCGGCTGGCGCTTTACGCGGCCAGGGCGGCGCTGGCGAAGTCCGGCCGCTCCCCCAGCGACATCGGCGCCGTACTGGTCAGCACCTGCACGAGCAACCGGCAGATCCCGTCGACGGCGTGCTGGCTGTCCGGCGAGCTTGGCTTGCTGCAGACGCACGCCTCGGCCGACCTGGTGGCGGCCTGCGCCGGGCTGCCCTACGGACTGGCCGAGGCCATCCGCCAGCTCCAGGAGGTCAACCGGCCTGTCCTGCTGGTCTGCGTGGAAAAGTTCTCCGACAAGATCGGCAACGTCCGCACCTCCCGGATGATCTTCGGGGACGGGGCCGCGGCGATGGTCATCACCCCGGCACCGGCGCGGGAGGCGGGGGACGTGGTAGTCGTGCAGACTTACGCGAGCGGGCCGCACAGCGAGGTCAACTCGATCATCTGGCCGAACCCCGAATTCGACGGTGACATCACCGTGTACGGTCCGGAGGTCAAGTCGCTGGTCCAGCGCTACCTGGTCCAGATGCTCGACGAGCTCGGCGCGCAGCCGGATCCGGACGACCCGCGGCGGACGCTGCTGGAAAGCATCGAGCTGATCATCCCGCACCAGGCCAACAAGACCATGATCCTCAACCTGGCCGACAAGGCCGGGCTGTCCGCTGACCATCTGTACTTCAACGTCGAAAGGATGGGCAACGTGTCCGCAGCGAGCATTCCGATCGCGGTCCATGACGCCGTACGCGACGGCGTGATCACCCGTCCGACCCGGGTCTTCGCACCGGGCTTCGGGGCCGGCGCGGTCGGCGGTTACGCCGTGATGCGGGTCGACCCGGCGATCGTCGCCGATGAGGTAGTGCTGGATGTCCTCCCGGACGCCCGCCGGGCCGGGGTGGCAGCTCAGCGGGCGGGAAGTACGACAGACGACATCCGCGCCGCCTTCGGCGGGTAGCGGGATGAGCCAGCGGCCTGCCTTCGAGCGCATTGCGGTCGTCAACCGGGGCGAGCCCGCGATGCGGCTGATCAATGCCGTGCGGGAGTGGAACGCCGAGGGGCGGCCCGCCCTGCGCGCCATCGCCGTCTACACCGCCGCCGACCGGCGGGCGACGTTTGTCCGTGAGGCCGACGAGGCGGTGCTGATCGGCCCGGACCCGTCCTCCGGTGACGACGCCGGGTTCAGCGCCAGCCCCTATCTCGACTACGCCGAGCTGGAGCGCGCACTGCGGCAGTGCCGGGCGGACGCGGTGTGGCCCGGCTGGGGGTTCGTTTCGGAGAAGGCCGAGTTCGTGGAGCTGTGTGACCGACTCGGGATCACCTTCATCGGCCCCTCCGCCGAGGTCATGCGCAGGCTGGGCGACAAGATCGGGGCTAAGCGGCTGGCCGAGCAGGTCGGGGTGCCGCTCGCCCCGTGGAGCGGCGGCCCGGTGGCCGATCTCGGACAGGCCCGCGCCCGGGCCGAATCGATCGGCTACCCGCTGATGGTCAAGGCCACCGCGGGCGGCGGCGGGCGGGGCATCCGGCTGGTGCGCTCCGCCGAGCAGCTCGATGAGGCCTTCGAGCGCGCGCGGTCCGAAGCGGCGAAGACGGCCGGGGACGCGACAGTCTTCCTGGAGCAGGCGATCCGCGGCGGCCGGCACGTCGAAGTGCAGGTGATCGCCGACGCCGAGGGCACCGTCTGGGCGCTGGGCACCCGGGATTGCAGCGTGCAGCGGCGCAATCAGAAGGTGATCGAGGAGTCCGCTTCGGCGGCGCTCAGCGACGAGCAGGAGCAGCTGCTGCGCGCGCATGCCGCCGACCTGATCCGGGCCGCCGGGTACGTCAACGCCGGGACGGTGGAGTTCCTCTACGAGCCGGGCAAGCGGCTGCTGTCGTTCCTTGAGGTCAACACCCGGCTCCAGGTCGAGCACCCGGTCACCGAGATGACCACCGGCGTAGACATCGTCAAGCTGCAGCTGCATATCGCGGCGGGCGGCACGCTCGCCGCGATCGGCTCCGCCGCGCCGCCGCCGCGCGGGCACGCGATCGAGGCCCGGCTCACCGCCGAGGACGCGGAGCGCGATTTCGCGCCCGCGCCGGGCCTGATCGAGCACCTGGCCCTGCCGGCCGGCCCCGGTATCAGGGTCGACACCGGGGTGGCGCCGGGTGACGTCATCCCGCCGCAGTTTGATTCCATGATCGCCAAGGTGATCGCCTGGGGCCGGGACCGCTCCGAGGCCCGGGCCAGGCTCTCCCGTGCGCTCAGGCAGACCGCGACGGTAATCCAGGGCGGAACCACGAACAAGGCCTTCCTGCTCGACCTGCTGGACCGGCCGGAATTCATCCGCGGCGAGGTGGACACCACCTGGCTGGATGCGATCATGGCCGACGGCTACGCGCCGCCACGACGGGTCGACGTCGCCCTGCTGGCGACCGCCTTCGAGGCGTACGAGGCGCACGCGCGACGCCAGCAGGACCACCTGTTCGCCTCCGCCGAGCGCGGGCGTCCCGAGGTCGGCCACGAGACGTGGTACCAGGTCGACGTCCGTGCGGGTGGTGAGGCCTACCGGCTGCGGGTGTCGCGCAGCCGTCCCGTCCGGTACCACGTGGAACTGGACGGGCGCTCGGTGGAGGTCGATGTCGAGCGATCCGGCCGGTTCGAGCTCAGGCTGAGCGCGGGCGGCCAGACCTTCGACGTGCTCTCGGTCGCGCAGGGCCCGGACTACCTGGTGGAGGTCGACGGCGCGGTGCACCGGATCTCCGGCGGCGAAGCCGGGCTGGTCCGAGCCCCGGCCCCGGCGATGGTGGTGGCCGTCCCGGTCGTGGTCGGCGCGGAGGTCGCGGACGGCGACGTCGTGGCCATCGTCGAGAGCATGAAACTGGAGACTGCGCTGCGCGCCCCGATCGCCGGGCGGGTCGCCGAGGTGTTCGCTGACGTCAACACCCAGGTCGAGAGCGGCGCCAAGCTGCTCCGGATCGAGCAGGATTCCGACCAGCCCGCAGAGGCGGAAGCGGGGGCTCGGGGCGATCTGTCCGCGCTGGCCGGTGAGGGTGCCCCAGCCCCCGGCGACCCGGTCTTGACCGCCGCCGACGCGCTGGTCGCCCTGCGCTCCCTGGTTCTCGGCTTCGACGTGGACGAGCAGGAGGCCAGACGGCAGCTGCGCAGGTTGGCGACGGCGCGGGCGGACCTGGCCGCGGACGACCCGCGGCTGCTCGCCGGGGAGGCCAAGATCCTGCAGATCTTCGCCGACTTGTCCGCGCTGTGGCGCAACCGCCGGGACGCTGGCGAGGCCGAAGCCGAGGTGGCCGTCGACGATGAGGCCGCCCGCAATCCGCAGGAGTACCTGCACGCGTACTTGCGTTCCAGGGACGCCGACGTCGAAGGGCTACCCGAATCTTTCCGGATCCGGCTGCGGCGGACGCTGGCGCACTACGGTATTACCGAGCTAGCCGCCTCGCCCGGCCTGGATCCGGCGCTGTACCGGATTGTCCTTGCCCACCGCCGGGCGGCCGCGCACGCGCCGATCGTGTCGGAACTGCTGCGGTGGCGGCTGGACCACCCGGAATCCCTGCCCGATGAGGCTCGCGACGACTACCGGCGGGTGATCGACCAGCTCGTATCGGCCACCCAGCTGCGCCACCCCGGGGTCGGCGACCTGGCCCGGCAGGTCCGCTACCGCTGTTTCGACGCCCCGCTGGTCGCCGCCGAGCGGACCCGGGCCCTACAGCAGGTACGCGCGGAACTCGACCGTTTGTCGCCGGAACCCGAGGCCAGGGCGGCTCAGATCGACGCGATCGTCGCCTCGGGCGAGCCGATCCTCGGCGTTTTCGCCGCGCGGCACCATCCGGTCATGCTCGAGGTGATGACCCGGCGGTACTACCAGATCAGGCCACTGCGCCACGTCCGGGTCAGCGAGCGGAACGGCCGGCCGCTGCTGACCGCGGAGTACGCCCACGGCGGACACGACTACCAGGTGATCGCGACCGTCGCCGAGGGTAGCGAAAGCGCCGCCGAGACCGACCTGCCTCAGCTGGTCGACGCGCTCCCGCCCGGCCGGACCGCGCTCATCGATCTCTACGTAACCTCCCACACGCCCGAAGACAAAGCCGACCCGGACGCCAGGGCGGACCGGATCCGCGGCAAGCTCGGCACCGTCCCGCCCGCGGTCGGGCGGGTCGCGGTGGCGGTGCGCAGGCCAGACGGCGCAGAAGGTGACGGGCCGACCTGGTTTACCTTCGGCCGGGGCCCGGACGGGGTGCTGGCGGAAGATCGCACTCTGCGCGGCCTGCACCCGCTGGTAGCCGAACGGCTCGGCGTGTGGCGGTTGTCAGGGTTCGAGCTGACCCGGCTGCCCTCGGCCCCGGACGTGCACCTGTTCCGAATCCAGGGCCATAAGGTACCGGGTGATCAGCGGCTCATCGCGCTTGCCGACGTGCGCGACCTGACCATCGTGCGCGACCAGGACGGACAGATCCGCGGCCTGCCGCAGATCGAGCAGATCCTCGACGCCTGCCTGGACAGCCTGCGTTCGGTCCGCTCCGCCGACCGCGAGCTGGCCAAGCTGGACTGGAACCGCATCCAGGTTTACGTCTGGCCGGCCGTCGACGCGCCGCTCGCCGAATTCAACCAGGTCATCAGGTCACTCGCGGCGCGCACCGGAGCGCTGGGCCTGGAGGAGGTGCTGGTCCAGTTCCGTGCCGCCGAACGCGGCGGCGAATCCCGCGAGCTGATGCTGCGGATGTCCCGCCCGCCGGGCGCCGGGCTGACGGTGCGCATCACCGATCCGCCGCCGCAGCCGTTGCGCGAGCTGAACTCCTATACGCAGAACGTGATCCGGGCCCGCCGCCGGCGTGCCGTCTACCCCTATGAGCTCGTCCCGATGATCACCCGCTCGCCGGACCGGGACGGCACGGCCGGCGTATTCACCGAATACGACCTCGACGACGCTGGCGCGGCGGTCCCGGTGGACCGCGCTCCAGGGTCGAACAGCGCGAACCTGGTACTGGGCGTGGTGAGCACGCCGACCAGGCGCTACCCGGAGGGGATGCGCCGGGTGGTCCTGCTAGGCGACCCGACCCGCGCGCTGGGCGCGCTCGCCGAACCGGAGTGCCGGCGGGTGCTCGCGGCGATCGACCTGGCGCGGCGCCTGCACGCCCCGGTGGAGTGGTTCGCCATCTCGGCGGGGGCGAAGATCGCCATGGACTCCGGCACCGAGACCATGGACTGGATCTCCCGGGTACTGCGCGGCATCGTCGAATTTACCCAGGACGGCGGCGAGATCAACGTCGTGGTCACCGGGATCAACGTCGGCGCGCAGCCGTACTGGAACGCCGAGGCCACTATGCTCATGCACACCAAGGGCGTCTTGATCATGACCCCGGACTCGGCCATGGTGCTGACCGGGAAACAGTCGCTCGACTACTCCGGCGGAGTGTCGGCCGAGGACAACTTCGGCATTGGCGGCTATGACCGGATCATGGGCCCGAACGGCGAGGCTCAGTACTGGGCGCCGGACATATCCGCCGCCGTCGACGTGCTGCTGGCGCACTACGAGCACGTGTACGTCGCCGCGGGCGAACGCTTTCCCCGGCCGGCCCCGACGGCCGATCCCGCCGACCGGGATATTACCGGCTCGCCGCACGCCGCACCGGGCAGCAGCTTCAGCGAGCTCGGCGAGATCTTCGATCCCGCTACGAACCCGGAGCGCAAGCAGCCCTTCGACGTGCGCTCGCTGCTGCGCGGCGTGATCGATGCCGACCACCCGCCCCTCGAGCGCTGGGCCGACATGCAGGATGCCGCCTCGGTCGTGATACTCGACGCGCACCTGGGCGGGCAGCCGGTCGCCTTGATCGGGTTCGAATCGCGGCCGTTGCCGCGGCACGGACCCCATCCCGTGGACGGCCCGTCGCAGTGGACGGCCGGCACGCTGTTTCCCCGCTCGTCCAAGAAGACGGCGCGCGCGATCAACGCCGCCAGCGGGAACCGGCCGCTGGTGATCCTGGCCAACTTGTCGGGATTCGACGGCTCACCGGAGTCGCTGCGCCAACTCCAACTGGAATACGGCGCGGAGATCGGCCGCGCGGTGGTCAACTTCGACGGCCCGATCGTGTTCTGCGTGGTTTCCCGTTACCACGGCGGCGCGTTCGTGGTGTTCTCCGGGACGCTCAACGACAACATGGAGGTCGCCGCCGTTGAGGGCTCGTACGCGTCGGTCATCGGCGGCGCGCCCGCCGCCGCAGTCGTGTTCGCCGCCGACGTCAACAAGCGCACGGCCGCCGATACCCGGGTGGCCGGCCTGCGGACCAGAATCGCCGCGGCCACCGCCGACGGTGACCACGACGAGGAGTCCCGGCTGCGCACCGAACTGGCGGCGGTCTGGCCTGCGGTGCACTCCGAGATGCTCGGACGGGTCGCCGACGAGTTCGACGACCTGCACAGCATTGAACGGGCTCGCAGCGTGGGCTCGGTCGACACCATCGTTCCTGCCGCGGGGCTGCGGCCCTACCTGATCGGGGCCGTACAGCGAGGAATGCGAAAGACGCTCGCGGCGCCCGTCGGCCTCACACCTCAGTCTGCAAAGCCGGGCTGACGATCAGGGCACGCTGATCAGCCGGCGCAGCAGGACCGGGATACTTACCAGGTCCCCGCGCGCCGCCGCGACCAGCAGGTCCAAGAGATCTGGCGTGGTCTGCCGGGGCGGTTCGGCGATCTTGATGCGAGCGGCTACGACGGACCCGAGCGATTCGGTCTCGACCCGGCCCAGACTGGGTAACGATCCGGGCCTGCCGGCGGGTGGTCGGGCGGGTGGTTCGACGGGTTGCGCTCAGCCGGTGGTGCGTCGGCGGTAGAGGAGGGCGGCGAGGGGGACGCAGATGACCAGGAGCGCGACGGACCACAGCAGCGAGGCGGCTACCGGGTGCTGCATGGGCCAGGCGTGGATGGTCGCCGAGGGATTGGGGTTGCCCCACAGCTGGCGGGCGGCGGCGGTTACCGCGCTGACCGGGTTCCAGTCGGCGATGACCCGCAGGATTGTTGGCATGTGCTGGGTGGGGACCAGGCCGTTGGAGACGATGGCCAGCGGGAAGAGGATAACCAGGCCGACGCCCTGTGCTGATTCGGGGCCCTTGCTCACGATGCCGAGGCAGCCGCAGCCCCAGGACAGGGCGTAGCTGAAGAGCAGGAACAGGGCGAACCCGGCCATGACCGACGGGATGCTGGCGTCGGGGCGCCAGCCGATGACCAGGCCGGTGACGGCGACGATGAGCGTGCACAGGGCGGCCGTCGACAGGTCAGCCAGGGATCGTCCGACGAGCACGGCGGCCCGCCACATGGGGAGGGTCCGGAAGCGGTCGATGACGCCGGTGTTCAGGTCGGTGCTCAGCCCGACCGCGGTGCCCATCGCCGAGGTAGTGAGGTTCAGCGCGAGCAGTCCGGCGATGGCGAAGTCTTTATAGCTGCCGCCGCCGGGCAGGACGACCCCGGAGCCGAACACGTAGACGAACAGCAGCGTGAACAGTACCGGCTGGATGGTGACGTCGGAGAGCTGCAGCGGCTCGCGCGCGATGTGCACGAGGTTGCGGCCGGTCAGGACGAGGACATCGGCGAACCGCCGCCCGAGGTGGCGCGGTGGCGCCGGGAGGGTGGCTAGGGTCATGACCGGGCTACCTCCAGGCCGATTTCGTCGCGGTCCCCCGTGGTCGGCGCCGGCATGTCCGCGGGGCGGCCGGTGAGCGCGAAGAACACGTCGTCCAGTGAGGGCTGATGAACCTCCACGTCGTCGACGGTGATCCCGGCGGCGTCGAGGGCGCGCACGACCGTGCTGGCCAGCCCGCCGCCGCTGCGCACCGGCGCCCGCAGCCGGCGCCCGTCCTGGCTCAGCTGCACGGGGCCGGTCACGAACGGCTCCAGGGCGTCCGAAGCGACGGGGCTGGCGTCGGTGAGGGTGACCTCGAGCCGGGCTCCCCCGATTTGCGTCTTGAGCTCGGCGGGCGTCCCTTCGGCGATGACGTGACCGTGGTCGATAACCACGATCCGGTCGGCGAGCTCGTCCGCCTCGTCGAGGTACTGGGTGGTCAGCAGCAGGGTCACGCCGCCCGCGACCAGCCCGCGGATCACGTTCCACATCCGGAGCCTGCTCGCCGGGTCGAGCCCGGTCGTCGGCTCGTCCAGGAAGAGCACCGGCGGTCGGGTCACCAGGCCGGCGGCGAGGTCGAGGCGCCGGCGCATGCCGCCCGAGTACTCCCTGAGCATCCGGTCGGCGGCATCGGCGAGATCGAACTGGCCGAGGAGCTCGCCCGCGCGCGCCCGCGCCTGGCGGCGGCGCAGGCCGCTCAGCCGCCCGATCATCACCAGGTTCTGGCGGCCGGTCAGGACCTCGTCGACGGTGGCGTGCTGAGCCGTCACGCCGATGTTGCGCTGCACGGCGGCCGCCTCCCGGACCACGTCGTGGCCGGCGACCCGGGCCCAGCCGGCGTCGGGCCGGGACAAGGTGGTCAGGATGCGCAGCGCGGTGGTCTTGCCCGCGCCGTTCGGCCCGAGCACGCCGAGGATGGACCCGGCCGGGACCTGCAGGTCGATGCCGGCCAGCGCGACGGTGGGGCCGTACCGCTTGGTCAGCCCTCCGGCTTCGATCATCACAGAACTCATCGGCGCCTCTGCTTACTTGTCAACTAGTAAGGGCTCATACAGTCATGTAGGTAACCATTGCTACTTACTGGTTGTCAAGTAAGATTGCGGCCATGCCCCGACGTTCCGCAGCCGCGGCCGGGCGGACCCTGGCCGACACCGGCAGGCACCCCGACGAAGGCGACACCCGCGAGCGGATCCTCGACGTCGCCCTGGACCTGTTCATCGAGCAGGGCTACGACAAGACCACCCTGCGCCAGATCGCCGAGCCGCTCGGCTTCACCCAGGCCGCGATCTACTACCACTTCGCCGCCAAAGAGGACATCCTGGTCGCGCTGCACCTGCGCCTGCACGAACTGGCCCGGCCCGTTCTCGAGCAGCTGGCCGCGGAAGCAGGGCCGTCAGGATGGGCCGCCGTGCTGCGCGGGCTCGTCGACACGATGCTGGCCAACCGCAAGCTGTTCATCCTCCACCAGCGTAACCAGACCGCCCTCTCGAGCCTGCACATCAAGGGACACGACGGCGATCACGATGACATGGGACAGCAGTTCCGCCGGATCCTGGGCAACCCCGCGATCCCCGCCCGCGACCGGGTCCGGCTGAGCTGCGCCCTGGGGGCGCTGCTGAGCACCCTGATGTCCGTCGGCGAACTCGGCGATCTCGGCCCCGCGACCTACGGTGAGCTCTTCCGCGAGGCCATCACCGACCTGCTCGAGCCACCGGGCATCCCAGCCGCCGGCCAGGCGCTGCCGGCACGGGAACCCCTCACGCCTCTTCAGTAACTTCCACAATTGAAGGTCGTTTAGGCGCGCGTTCGTCCCGGTCTGGAGCGCGGTTACTCCCTGCCGGAACTATCGAATTCTCCGTTCCTTACTGCGGTAGAGCAATAAGGCACGGGGGACGGCGGTAAAAGAATGCGCCTGGAGTTGCTGGCGCAAGCGAAGTCCGCGCCACGGCACCGCAGCCAGCTCGGCTTACCGCAAAAACTTGCCGCCGGGGCGGTAACCACACGATCGGCCCGCCGCCGATTGGGAGAAACGGCAACAGGCGTTAGTCGTGCGCCAGGTTAGTTCACCAGTGATAGTAAACGTCTGGGACCCTGATAGAAGACGCCAGCACGTGGGCGCTGGGCGCGGGCGCGGCCGCTACTGATGTCGCCGAACCAGCCACAATTGATCCGACCGCACTGAGCGCGAGGATAGCGGGAACGATGATGGCTCGCCTGATGCGCACGATACCTCCAAGGTATCTACGGAGGTCAGCAGCCTGCTGCGTGACCTCACGACCCACCCGCGCATCGGAGTCATGTGGAGTTATTGCCAGGCTTGGGCCATTCCATGCACGAGGCAAGCCATTATTTGCGCCCGTTGGAGTTCGGCGAGACCGCTGACCGCGGTTACCCCGCGGGCCAGGACACCAACGAGGTCAAAGAGATTCCGGTGATCGCCGGAAACGTACGGTGGGAGGGTCCCACCACCCGAGGCTTTTGGAACGCGCTCGCCGACCCCGAACGTGAGGCGCTTGCGGCTATTCGACCACGGCCGCTTCCAGCCGCGCTCGCTCGGTTTCGCTGAACGGGACTGGCTGCCGGTGACCAGGGTCCCAGCGGACCGTGACGACGCGCGCCTCGGCCGCTACCTCCCCCGATGGGGTCAGGATCGTCTCGCGGGTGGTCAGGCTCGTGGTCCCCAGGCGCTCGGCCTCTATCCGCACAGTCACCTGCTGGTCTGGGTGACGGACCTCCGCCCGCAGGTCCACTTCGAGCCGAGCGACCACATAGCTGGGATCTCCCACGGCCTGGGTGTAAAAAGCGTCCCTGCCCTCCTCGAGGTAGGTCAGGAAGACGGCGTGGTTGACGTGGCCCTGGGCGTCGGTGTCACGCCACCTCACATGGACAAGGTGCTCGAACATCGCAGCCTCCGAAAACTGCTGGGCGGTTCACTACCGTGATGTGGCGGGATGCGTCATGATCCAGCCATGAGGGATCAGACGATCGGTCAGCCGGATGTAGGGTCGCTCGCGCTGGCCGAACCGACCCAGTACGTACGGTACCGCTGGATCGTCGGTCTCACCCTGGCCAGCCTGGGTATGTGGATGGCGGCCCAGACGCCGCTGCAAGTCATGCTCGCGCTTCAGTTGCAGGACATTACGCCGCGACACAAGATCGTCGCACTCGCGGTCGTCACCGGAGTCGGGGCCATCTCCTCGGCCCTGGCCACCCCGTTCGTGGGCGCGCTGTCCGACCGCACCACGCACGGCGGGCGGGCGGGCCGGTTCAGCGGGCGGCGGCATCGGTGGACGCTCGCCATGGCCGTGCTCGCCGCGGTCTGCATGGTGCTGCTGGCCAAGGAGGCCACGGTACTCGGCGTGGCCCTGCTGTGGTTCCTGTTCTGCGCCTTCCAGAACGGCGAGTACGCCACGCTGAGCGCGGCGATCCCCGACCACGTGCCGGTGCGGCAGCGTGCCACGGTGGCCGGCTGGGTGGGCATGCCGATCGCGCTCGGCCTGGTCCTGGGCACCGTCCTGGTCGTGGACGTCCTCGGCCAGGACCTGGTCACCGGCTACATCACGCTCGCGGTGCTGATGGTGGTGCTGGCGGTGCCGTTCGTGCTGTTCACCCCCGACTATCCGCTCGCACCGCAGGACCGCCAGCCCTTCTCCTGGCGCCGGGTAGCCTCCTCCTACTGGCTGAGCCCGCGCGAGCACCCCGATTTCGGCTGGGCCTGGCTGACCCGCTTCCTGACCAGCCTGGCCATAGCCATGGGCACCCTCTACCTGCTCTACTTCCTGCGCGACGCGGTGCACTACTCGCGGCTGTTCCCCGGCCAGACCGCCGCAGACGGCCTGCTCATCCTGATCCTGATCTACACAGGCTGCGTGGTGGTCACCTCGATCGTCGGCGGGATCATCTCCGACCGCCGCGGCCGTCGCAAGATGATGGTCACCGTTTCCGGCCTGCTGATGGCGGCGGCCGCGCTGTCGCTGACGTTCTGGGAGACGTGGCCGTCTGCGTTGCTCGCGGCGGTGCTGTTCGGCATGGGCTACGGCGCCTACATCGCGGTCGATCAGGCGCTGATCACGCAGGTCCTGCCGAAGGCCCACGACCGCGCCAAGGATCTCGGCATCATCAACATCGCCATCGTCTGCCCGGGCGCCATCGGCGCGCTGATCGCGGCCCCGCTCGTCTCGCTGGCGGGCTACCCGGCCCTGTTCGGGGCGACCGCGGTGGTGGCCATCGCCGCTGCGATCGGGGTGTGGCAGATTAAAAGCGTCCGCTGAGAGACCTCCGGTGTCAGCCTGCACCGACGTCCTGTCTGCGAACGAGCCCGACGAGCTTGCCGTCAGCCGCTGATCATCGACCTCACGTCGAACGCGGGGAAGCCGAGGAACTGCCGCATCACGTCGGCGACCCGCTGGACACGCACCGCGTCGACCGGCCCGACCGGGTAGCTATCCAGCGCCATCACCGCCGCCGTTACCCTCGAGACCCCAAGGGGTGTCGGCAGCGCCTCCATCGCCTGTTCCACAGCGGCCCGGTTGGTATCCGCGATCTCCTGACCCTGCTCGAACGCGGCGCGGAAAGCGGCCAGCGTCACGGGATGCAGCCCAGCCCACTGGCGAGTGACAGCACAGCCCTGTATCGGGAACGCGGTGGTGGCGCCCTCGTCCAGGTCCGCGAGCAGCGTGACGCCCATCGATAGCTGAGCCTGACTGGCGAACGGCTCGGGCAGCACCGCCGCGGCGATCTTCCCGGCCTTGAGCATCGCGGCCATCTCAGGCAGCGGGTAATACGCGAAATGTACTGCGGACACGCTCAGTCCGTGATCGGCCAGCGCAGAGGCGGCCAGCAGGTAGAGGATGTTGCCGGGCGCGTTGACGCCGATGACCTTGCCTTCGAGGCCGGCCAGGGTCCGGATGCCGGAGTCGGGCATCACGTACAGGCCCTGGGCTCCGGGTTCCATTACCGAGCCTTCGGCGAAGATGTCCAGGTCGGCGGCGACCATGGCTTCGCTGGCCGAGGAAGGCCGCTTGCCCAGGTCGTAGTTTTCCTGCGCCTGGATGTAGCTGACGTAGTTGCCGCAGGAGATGTCGACCCGGTCGCCCGGCTCCTCGAGTGCCTGAGCGTTGATGACCGTCTCGGAACTGACCGCCGGGATGAATGTGACGCGCAGACCGTGCGCCGCGAACAAGCCCTCGTGGAGTGCGACAAAGAAACCGGCGGAATCGACGGCGGGCACCACCGCGACATTCAGGTCCGGCTGCTCGATGACGGAGGGGGCGGCGTCCCCGCCCCCGGCAAACCTGGGCAGGAACAAGATGATCAAGATTGCGACAGCCATCCCCGCGCCGATTATCTCCGCGACCCGGACAGCCCGCGCGAACCTGCGTGCCATCGCGGGTTCCTCCCTCCTCAGGGCGGGCAGGGCTCGGACAGTGCTGATCCCCCGCTGCGGGTGCGCGCGGGAAGGCCCAAGCAGAGTGTCGGGCGCCCGGTACCCGTTGCACGACAAATGGTGCTGCAAGCTGCAGCCAGAGACATCGGTCAGCTGACGGATCTTGAACTATCGCCAACGACCGCCGTCGCGGCGGCGCCCGTCATCGTTCAGCGGCGGCGGGTTGCTGCGGCGCCAGGGCACGCGCCTGGGCTTGGGGGCGCGCACCGGGGCCGGTGGCACGTACGACGCGCCGTTCTGGCTTGCGGGCCAGCTCGTAGGCGAAGCCGACCGTTTCGGTCAGGCGCCCGTCGGTCGCGTGGCGGCTGAGTTCGGCCGTGAGGTCGGCGTCGAACTCGGCGGCGTGGTTCGCGAGCACCGAGGCCGGCAGGAACGATGTCGACCGGATCAGCCCGGCGAGTTCGACGACCGTCCAGCGGTGCTCGGCGGGGAACTCGTGGCGCCCGGCGGGCTCGAACCCGGCGCGGGACACTACGTCGTGGTCGGGGTCCTGCTGCCTCGGTTGGTCCCAGCCCGGCGGAACGCGGCCGGATGCGCCCAAAGCGTCCCGCCATCTGCGCAGCACCAGGTCAAGTGCCCGCTGCCAGTCCTGGTGGCCAGCCCACGGGCCGGTCGACCAGCACAGCGCGAGGCACCCGCCCGGCTTGAGCCAGGCGTAGGCACGCTCCGCGACCAGGGCGCGGCGGAGCCTGTGGAAGGCGTTACCGACCACGATCAGCTCGAAGCTGCCCGGGCCGGCGTGCAGATCCTCGGCGCTGGCGGTCACCGGTCGGATGCAGGCCGCTCCGGAGGCGATCGCCTTGGCGCGGACCACGTCGGTCATGTCGGATTCGGCGTCCACCGCCCACACTTCGGCGAACCAGCCGCGCAGCGGGAAGGCGAGCTGGCCGGTGCCGCACGCCAGGTCGAGCAGGCGGCCGCCCCCTGACGGCGCGGCGCGGCGCGCGAGGTCGGTGATCATCGCGTGGGGATAGGGGAGCCGGAAGCGCTCGTAGTAGTCGGCGGTGCCCCGGAACAGGTCGGGCTCGAACCTGACCTCGCCGACCATGCGACCAGCATCGCACAGCGACTTGTTCACCCGGAACCTGCGCGAGGCGGCCTAGGAGGAAACTAGGTCCATGGCATACGACAGGAGGTGGCTTGTGAGACTTCTGCGTCGGCTGGGTTACGAAAAGGAAGCCGACGAAGCCGCGCGAGTGCTGCCAGAGAAGATCTCACTGGAACAGCTGGAGGAGTTCGGCGAAAAGCACGGAATCTCTCGCGAAGAGCTGACCGACCAGATGGGCGGCAGCCCCTGAGGCGCGGCACTCGGCAGTCCCGGTCATCGTGAGGCAGTTATCCTGCAGACAGGAGAACGAGTAAGTTCTCGGCAGAGCCTCTGGCTCCCGGCACGAAGGAGGGGCCTGGTGCTCCGTGCAGTCCACGATGCGCCCGCGGACATCGGCCCGGATGCAGCTGCCCGCGTCGGCAGGATAATGCGATTCGCGCGAGCCGCGCGGCGGCGCTGGCGGCTTATATTGCTGTTCACTGGCGCGGTGCTCACCCTCCTCGGTGTTGTGCTGGCCAGCGCCGCGCTTCTCATCCCTGGCGTGCTGCTCCTGCTGTTCGCTGCACTGCATGGAATAGGGTCCAGCGGCTGCACGTCCGCGGACCAGCTGGCCGGGTGGCCCTGGCGCGGGTGAAAAGGGCCGGGCCGCAAGTCCACACCTGCGAGGTTGGAGGTCGTACCGCTGTGAGGCGGTAAGGTCGGTGGCAACGTGCCAGGGCGCATCCGGGAAGGATCATGGTTCCCCGGCTCCGCGATCGGCCGCAGCCTCCGGCCGGTCACCAAACTTGGCACGATGCGGACGAAATGCTCCCGAGTACCCCCGGCCCATGATTCCAGACCGAGCTTTTCCAGCCTGACGATTTCTCGGCGATCGGTGACCTCCTCGGCCTGCCCGACCGCTGTGACGCTCCAGCCGGACCGGGTGGCCGGGTTAATGTCGTCGGCCTCGAACGCCACAACTGCGCGGCGGGTCGCCGCCGCGAGCTTGCTGCCAGCATCGGTCCTGATCACGATCGCGCTGTCGTAGAGCGCGAAGTTCACCGGCTCGACGGCCGGCAGGGCCTGCCGGCTGTAGCAGATCCGGCCAACCGCTTCGGTGGCCATCAGCCGCAGGCATTCCGCCTTTGACAGTTCTTCCAGGGCGAGACCATCCACGTGCGGTGCCTTCTGGTGCTCGCGCCCCGCAGCTCCGTGATCCATCATGATCGCCGCCTTACTGTGTCGGTCGCTCTGGCGGGGCTTGTCCGGAAGTTGCCGCCCAGCCTGCGAAGTCCGCTCACGTGGACCGTGGCCGTTATTTCAAGGCAGCTGACAACTGCGCGGTAGGGACCAAGTTCCCTCTTTCGGCACTTGCAGATGGCGAGCGAGGGCGAAAAGTCGTCGGTTAGCCGCGAGAGACCTCCGCGATCTGGACCGTGTACGACGCCGTGTACGGCCCGTACCGGGCGCGGCGTCCGGCCTCGCGCCAAGGTCAGCCGCGCTGTAGCCGCCGAGTCACGGGTGCTGCTCGCAGCGTTCGGCCATTTGCGCTGCCTGGTCGGCAATGGCCCGCCACCGTTTGATGTCGGCTGGATAGTCGATGCGGGTGGGATGACCGATAAGGTCGGCCTGTCGCTCCAGCAGCGCCGCGGTGTCGGCCGCGGTTGACTGCACGGCGCGCGCTGCTTGCGCTACGCGCCTTTGCAGGTCCATGGCCCGCGCTGAGCGCTCTAGCAGGCACGGGGAAGGCGCCTCGGCCACGCCGGCCTCGACACTGCGGCCGCGTTGAGCGAACACGTGACCGCGGATCTCCCGCACTACGTCGTCGAGGCGTTGCAGGGCTTCGGTAATGCGCTGCGCGGTGATGTCGGGGGGCAGGTCGATGGCGGTCTGCAAGATCAGGCCAACGTTGAAGATGCTGTCAACTGTCAGGGCCAGCAGGTCCTCGGCGGGGGCTGCGCCGTATGCGACCGGGGTTGTCTGCTCGCCGGCCAGCTCACGGCGTTCAGCTCCGGCGGCGACGGCTCCGTCCAAGTCTGGGTAGACCGCGACCAGCCGGTCAAGGCCCCTGAGGCTGAGCACCCGGCGGACGACATGCGCGGTGACCACCAGCCGCAGCTCGGTCCCGCTCGCCAGGGCACGGCGGTGGGCGCGGGCCAGAGCGTCCGCGCCGGAGTAATCGCAGGAAACAGTCCCGGTCAGGTCCGCGATCAGCACGCCCGCGCCGCGGTTAATGATCCACAGCAGCTGCTCGCTGATCTGGTCGGCGTTGGAATTGTCGATGTGCTCCGGAAGCGTAACCACCGCCTGCTGGCCCGTCCACTGCACCGGGCATATGCCGTTAGCCATGACAACGACCAGCGGGAGGCGCGATCGGCGGCGCGCGCCGGGACGCCTGTGGCCTGGTACAGGCGGGCCGACTGTCCATCAGGCGACGGGGCGGGCCAGCGCGCAGCACTGCGATCTCGGCTCCAGCGAGCCGCCTCACAGCTAGCGTGCGTCTGGCATATCCGCAGGCCATGGCCACCTCCAGCGCCCAGGCCGATGCCGTACTATCAGCGTCCGGCGTAAAGGCACCAAGCTTTAGAGTCCTTGGTCCCCGGCGCCCAGCCCGAACGACCTCAGGGGCTCGCAGGTACCGGCCGGCACCACTCAATGAGATGACCTCAGCGGACAGGGCGCGGACGGCAGGGACGTGCCTGCCCGTTGAGATTCCCCGCACGGGTTTCGGGCCTAGCCTCCGGCCCGGCCTGGGCGGCAGGCTGAGGAGGGACGCAGAAACCACGGCCCGTTCGGGAAAATAAAAGATTTTCAGAACGGACAGCGGTACTTGTTTCCGGCGAGCCGGAGCTGAGCCGAGAGAGCCCTCGAGGCAGGATTAATCGTTGTGGCTGTGAACCGGATGCCGGCCGCTGACGTCGAGGTGTCGGCGGATCTCGTCCGGCGGCTGCTCGCCGATCAGCACCCTGAGCTCGCGCGGCTGCCGGTGGGGTTCCTCGCGAACGGCTGGGACAACGAGCTCTACCGGGTCGGGGATGAGCTGGTGGCACGGCTACCACGCCGCGCCCTCGGCGCGCAGATCATCAAGAATGAGCAGCGCTGGCTGCCCGGGCTCGCCCCGAGACTGCCCCTGCCCATCCCGCACCCAGAACGGACCGGGGTACCCGCCTGCGGTTACCCGTATCCGTGGAGCGTGGTGCGCTACCTGCCGGGCGTGCCCGCGGCGCGGGCCAGCTCCTTCGACCTGGACGGAGCCGCGGCCGCCGTCGGCGGGTTCCTCGGGGCGCTGCACGTCCCCGCCCCGGCGGACGTGCCGGCCAACCCGTCCCGCGGCGTCCCGCTGGCGGAGCGCGCCG
>JASIGD010000236.1 GCA_030045295.1 Streptosporangiaceae bacterium | reverse complement strand
CCGCCTGGACCAGCCCGGTCAGCGATGCGGGGTCACCGGGATGCGCGGCCTCGAGCAGGTGGCGTGCGGCCCGGTCCGCTGATTCGCCCCGGGCGAGCAGGATCTCGCCGTACTGACGGTGCAACGCGCCGAGGGCCGGGCGCGGGATCATCTCGCCGACCGCGCGGCGCAGCAGCGGGTGGCGGAAGGCGAAGGCGTGTTCCGCGGCGGTCATGATCGCCGCGTCCATCGTCTCCTCGACCGCGGGCAGCAGCGTGGCCGGGGTCTGGCCCAGCATCTCGGCCGCGTCTTCCAGCCGGAACGCCGGGTCCAGCACCGTTGCTGTCACCAGGAGCTGGCGGGCCCGCTGGGACAGCCCATCGAGCCGCCGCTGCGCGAGGCGGTACATCCGCTTCGGTAGCCGGGCCGACGCCAGCACGGCGCGTCCGCCGGTGACCTGAACGGCATGATCGTCGCGCAGGCCGGCGATCAGCTCGGCCACGAGCGAGGGGTTCCCGGCGGCACCGCGGGCCAGGCCGGCCAGCGCCTCGTCCGGCGGTGCGCCGAACGCGCCGGTGAGCATGGCCGCCACCGCGTCCTGGTCCAGCGGCGCCAAGGTGACCCGGGCGGCGCCGTCCTTCTCCAGCAGGCCGAACATGTAATCCGCGTCGCCCTGCGATGTGCTCGACCGGGCCAGCAACCACGCGACCGGGCGCCGTTTCAGGTCCCGCGGCAACGCCCGTAGCACCGCCAGCGCGGCCGGGCTGGCCCAGTGCAGGTCATCCAGGCAGACCAGCACCGGGGCCACCGCGGCTCGCTGTTCGAGGTGCGCCCGTATCCGGGTCATCCACCACGCGGCCGCATCCGGCAGATCCCAGCCCGGATCATCGGCGGCCGTCCCGGCCAGCGGCTCACGCAGGGCCGCGCGCAGCGCGAAGAACGGGATCGCCTGGCCGAGCTGGTCCGCAGCCCCCGCGGCCAGAGAAAAGCCCCGCCCGGCGGCCTCCTCGGCGGCCCCGCAGAGCAGCATCGACTTGCCGATGCCCGGCTCGCCATCGACCAGCACCACGCCGCCGGCCCCGTGCTGAGCGCGCCGCAGCAGGTCACGGACCATCTTCTGTTCTGCCGCACGTCCGTGCGCAACCTCCGGGCGGGCGGATCGCCCCGGCGTGGTCGTCCTCCCGCGCGCGCCCGGGGAGGAATCACTGATCATCGCGGTCATGTCGCCGCCTCGGGTGTCGTCAGACGAGGTGCCCGCCACCGTCGACCGGGGCGATGGCCCGGGCGATCCCGCTGCCCAGGCCGATGATCAGCACGGTCTTGTCCTCCAGGGAAGGCATCTGTCATCTCCTTCGGGCGCCGGCTGATTAGCCTCATCAGGTCACCGCCCGGTTTATGCACGGCATTTCCGCGTGTTTCCTGCCGACCGCCCTAAATGGCGGACTGCCATCGCGCATGGCGTGCGGTGACGGCGGCTGCGAGTACGCCGGCTCGAAAACGACCGTCGTGCCCGAGAGGCATCACCGCAGTTAGTTCTAATGGACAAGAACCAGCGTGGCACGTTACTTAGCGCCGGAGCAAGGGTTAAGGCTTTCGAAGAATTCATGGCTCTTATTGAAATCGCTAATGCCTATACTTGGATTATGGCCGTTAGCGCTGAGCGAATACGGTTCGCTGTTACCGGCGAGCCGATTGTCGCCGTGGATCTCATCAATACCGTCGCGCCGCCCGGATCGCCGACGGGGGAGGATCTCCTGTCGGCGGATCGCGACGCGGAGGCCTGGTGGCGGATGCAGCGGGCACGCGTACCGGACGGCGACCTTCCGGACATCCGTGCCTTGCGCCGACTGCGCTCGGCCCTGCGGGAGCTAATCGAAGCGCTGGTGGACGTCCGGCCAGTCCCGCAGGCGGCAGTGTCAGACCTCAACTTCTTCATGCAGTCCGCCCCGACCAGCACGCGCTTGCTGCTGACCGGGACGGGGCTGCGCGTGCAGACGCAGTGGCACCGGGAGTACGGCGGGAACCCGCGGCTGGCGTTCATTGCCGTGCAGGCCGCGGAGTTCTTGTCCGACCCGGCACAGGTCATCCGGCTGCGCCGATGCGCCAACCGGGCCTGTTTGATGATCTTCATCGCCGTCAACCCCCGCCGATCATGGTGCGCACCCGGCGTATGCGGCAACCGGGCCCGCGTCGCCCGGCATTACCAGCGCGCGGGCAGGACCTGACGTTTCACGCGATGGTTGAGGCCTGCGATGCGCGAGTCGGGAAGCCCGCGCCGCTTCAGGTCGCGGACGAACCGCCGCAGCAGGTCATCGTGCGGCGCGGCGACGACGACGATCACGTCGCGCAGCTCAGGCGGGTCAAGGGACCTGATCGTCCCGGGCGGTAGCGGGGTAAGAGCGGAGAAGGGCACGATCGCCACTCCCATGCCGGCCGAGGCCAGCTGCGCGGCGGTACGCGGGCTGCCCGTGCGCAACGTCGGCTGCGGCAGCACGACACCGCGCCGCGCCGCGAACTGATCGAGCCACACGGAGTTCCCGTTGTCCCGGTGATAGTGAACGAGCGGCTCGGCGGACAGCTCGGCCAGCGGCACGGCGTCCAGCTCAGAGAACCGGTGATCCGGGGACGCAACCACCACGATCTCCTCACGGCCCAGCACCTCGATGCGCTCATCGGTTCGCGTCGGTCGCGGCCCGACCGTGATGTCCGCCCCTCCGGCCACGAGCACCTCGAGCATCCGGTCCGCGCTGGTGTACTCCTTCAGGTCGAGCTCGACGTCGGGAAACCGGCGCCGCCAGCTGCGCAGCACCGGGACCAGAACCCACGCCGTCATCGTCTCCGCGCAGGCAATCCGGATCCGGCCACCGGTCCCGGCCGCCACTCTTTTTCCCGCGATCACGGCCCGGTCAGCCGCGGCCAGGGCGACCCGCGCCTCGGCCGCGGCCGCCAGCCCGGCGGCGGTCGGCCTGATCCCCCGCGGCAGGCGCTCGATGACGGGGGTTCCCAGCTCCCGCTCCATCGCGGCGATCTGGTGCGACAACGCCGGCTGCGACATATGCAAGACCGCCGCGGCCTTGGTCAGCGAGCCCTGCTCCACGATCGTCACCAGGCACTCCAGCGCCCGCATCGAAACCATTCCGGCGCTCCTGTCCTTCTGGGCGGCAGTTCCAGGTTAAGGCAGGTACAGGTGATCAAGACGCCGTGCGCGGGACCGCGCGTGTCCGCCAAGCTCGGCATCCGATCCCGGGTCGACCTGGCCCGCCTGGGCAGCGGTTTCCGCGCCGCCTCCTCGGCCCGCGATCCAGGGACGGTGCCTACGCACTTACCCGATCTGACGATGTGCGGCGCCGATCAGGCGGCGACACTGGGCACTCGCGCGATCGGCGGACCGACGAGCGGGCGCAGAGAAGGGTAAGGACTCATGACTGCAGACCGTGACGCCGCAGACGGCACCCGGACCGCCCTGGTAACCGGGGGAACCGGCGGAATGGGCCGGGTCATAGCGGCCAGGTTGGCGGCCGACGGATTCGATGTGGCCGTGGCTTACGTCGGCAGCATCGACCTGGCCGATGCGACGGTCGGGGAGATCAAGGAGCAGGGGCGGCGCGGCGCGGCCTTCGCGGCGGACATCGCCGACGAGGAGGCGGCCTCAGCGCTCTTCGACGACGTCGAGGACCGCTTCGGGCGTCTCGACGTCGTCGTCCATACCGCCGGGATCAACCACCCCGTCGCGCTCGCCGACCTCGACCTGGCCGACTTCGACGAGATTCACCGGGTCAACGTGCGGGGCACGTTCGTCGTCAACCAGCAGGCCGCGCGGCGGGTGCGTGACGGCGGCTCGATCGTCAACCTGTCGTCGAGCATGGTCCGGGCGGCGCCGCCGGGACTGAGCGCGTACGCGGCGTCCAAATCGGCCGTCGACGCGCTCACCCGCATCCTCGCTAAGGAGCTGCGCGGCCGTGACATTACCGTCAATGCGGTGGCGCCGGGTCCCACGGCGACCGCGGCGTTCCTGCACAGCACCCCGGCTGAAGAACAAGAACAACTGGCCGCTTTGCCGCCCCTCGGCCGTCTCGGCCATCCCGACGACATCGCCGGCGTCGTGTCATTCCTGGTCGGGCCGGCTGGGCGATGGGTCAACGGCCAAGTGGTCTACGCCAACGGCGGATTCGTCTGACCATGGGGAATGATCACTATGACCTTCTGGTCATCGGCAGCGGGCCGGGAGGCGCCACCACCGCGGCGCGCGTGGCCGAAACCGGCAAGCGCGTGCTGATGCTCGAGCGCGGTGACTTCCTCCCGCGGGAGCGGGACAACTGGAGCTCGCAGGCCGTCTTCGGCGATGCGAAATACACCGCCGACGAGACCTTCTACGACCTCCACGACCGGCCCTTCCGGCCGGAATTGCACTACTACGTCGGCGGCAACTCGAAGGTTTACGGCGCGGCGCTGATCCGGCTGCTGCCCGCGGACTTCCGCGAGGTCCAGCATCCCGGCGGAGTCTCGCCGGCCTGGCCGTTGAGCTATGACGACATGGAGCCGCACTACGTCCGCGCCGAGCACCTGTTCTCGGTGCACGGCAAGCACGGCGAGGACCCGTTCGCAGGAGTCTCGAGCAAGGACTACGCGTACCCGCCCGTGCAGCACGAGCCGCGCATCCAGCAGTTGTCGGATGGCCTGACCAAGCTCGGCCTGCACCCGTTTCACCTGCCGCTGGGCGTACGGCTCGCCGAGGACGCGCGCGGCCGAGCGGCCGCCGACTCACCGTGCATACGGTGCGACCGTGTCGACGGGTTCCCGTGCCTGCTCGGCGCCAAAGCCGACGCCGAACAGGCGGTGATCCGGCCGGCCCTGACCGCGCATCCCAACCTGACCCTGATGACCAGGACGAGTGCCGAGCGCCTGCTGACGGACGCCGCCGGCCGTTCGGTCACCGGCGTCGCGGTCACGCTCCCGGACGGCTCCCCGCACACCTTCACCGCCGACATCATCGTGCTGTCCGCGGGGGCCATCCTCTCGGCTGCGCTGCTGCTGAAGTCCGCGAGCGACAAACACCCTCATGGCCTGGCGAACTCGTCCGACATGGTCGGCCGGAACTACATGCGGCACAACAACCTGGCCCTCATCGCGTTCTCACGCGAGCCGAACCCGACGGTGTTCCAGAAGACGCTGGCCCTCAACGACTTCTACGGCCCCGGCGAGCACTGGCCGTACCCGATGGGCAACATCCAGATGCTCGGCAAGTCCGATGACTGGCAGATCAAGGGGGCGGCGCCACGCGGGCTCAGCTGGGCTCCGTCGGCCCCGTACAGCGTGGTGGCCAAGCACTCGATCGACTTCTGGCTGTCCGGCGAGGACATCCCCCTCGCCGACAGCCGGGTCACGCTCCGGCCGGACGGCGCGATCAGGCTGGCGCTACAGCCCGGCAACAACACCGAGGGCCTCACCCGGCTCCGCAAGGTCTTCCAGGGCATGCTGGCCAAGCTCGGCATGGTGGAGACGACCTTTGCCCGCAGCCTCTACCTGCACAAGGCGTTCGACGCCGCCGCCACCGCGCACCAGGCAGGCACCGCGCGCTTCGGGACCGACCCGGCCAGCTCGGTCCTCGACGTGCACTGCAAGGCCCACGACCTGGACAACCTCTACCTGGCGGACAGCAGCTTCATGCCCTCGATCGGCGCGGTGAACCCGACGTTGACGATCATCGCGAACGCGCTGCGGGTAGGCGATCACATCGCCGAACGCATCGGAGCCGCTGGCGCGGTCCCCAGGCCGTCCTCGTCCCCCCCGGACACCCGATGACAGATCCCGCGGTGCCGAAAATCGAAGACTACGCGCTGCTCGGCGACCTGCACACGGCGGCCCTGGTGAGCACGGCGGGGTCGGTCGACTGGCTGTGCCTGCCGCGTTTCGACTCGCCCGCCGCGTTCGCCGCGCTCTTGCACACCCGCGAGGCGGGACACTGGACGCTCGCGCCCGCGGGGGGGAGCACCTGCACGGGCCGTCGGTACGCGGATAACACCCTGGTGCTCCAGACGGACTGGGTGACCGCGGACGGCGCCGCGCGGGTCATCGACTTCATGCCGCCGCGCGCGGGCACCCCGCACCTCATCCGCATCGCGGCGGGCCTGAGCGGCCAGGTGGCGATGCGATCGGTCCTGCGGCTGCGGTTCGACTACGGCCACGTCGTCCCCTGGACCCGGCATCATGGCGGCCGGCTGGACGCGATCGCAGGCCCGGACCAGGTCCGGCTGCTGGCCGCGGTTCCCCTGTGCGGCGATGACCGGGGAACAGACGCGGATTTCACGGTCCGCGAGGGCGACCGGGTTTCGTTCGTCATGTCGTGGGCACCCAGCTACCAGCCTGAGATGCCGCAGCCAGACCCGGAGCAGGCCCTGTCCGCGACGGAGGAGTTCTGGACCGGGTGGTCTGCGCACGGCGCATACCGGACCGGGCCGTATAACGACGCGGTCGACCGGTCGCTCATCACGTTGAAGGCCCTGACCTACGAGCCGACAGGCGGGATCGTCGCGGCCGCGACCACGTCGCTGCCGGAGGAGCTCGGCGGTGTCCGCAACTGGGACTATCGGTACTGCTGGCTTCGCGACGCCACCTACACGCTGCAGGCCCTTCTCGCTGCTGGCTACAGGCGCGAGGCCGGCGCGTGGCGTGACTGGCTGCTGCGCGCCATAGCGGGCCAGCCGGAGGCGCTGCAGATCCTGTACAGCCTGGACGGCTCGCGCCGGCTGCCCGAAGCCGACCTGCCGTGGCTGTCCGGCTATGAAGGCAGCCGCCCGGTCCGGACCGGCAACGCCGCGTCCGGCCAGCTCCAGCTCGACGTCTGGGGTGAGACACTGGACGCCTTGTTCCTGGCCCGGCAGGCAGGCCTGCCCGCCGACCGCGACGCGTGGTCCCTGCAGGTCGCCCTGATGAATCACCTTGAATCGGCCTGGCGCGAACCGGACAACGGGCTGTGGGAGGTGCGCGGCGACCGGCAGCACTTCACCCACTCCAAGGTCATGGCGTGGGTCGCCGCCGACCGGATGGCACGATCGGTCCGCACGCGCGGCCTGCCCGGCCCGGCGGCACGGTGGGAGCAGCTCCGCGACCAGATCCACCACGATGTGATCACTCAGGCGTACGACGCCGACCGCAACACCTTCACCCAGGCCTACGGGTCTACCGCGCTCGACGCCAGCCTGCTGCTGATCCCCCGGGTCGGCTTCCTGCCCGCGACGGACCCGCGGGTGCTCGGCACGATCGCCGCGGTCCGCCGTGAGCTGGGCGAAGGAGACCTGGTCAGGCGCTATCAGACCGCCGAGACCGACGATGGGGTCAAGGGCAGTGAGGGCCTGTTCATCGCCTGCTCGTTCTGGCTGGTGGACGCGCTGCACGCCTCCGGGCAGGAGCGGGACGCGACCGACCTGTTCGAGCGGCTGCTCCTGCTGCGCAACGACGTGGGGCTGCTGAGCGAGGAGTGGGACCCCGCTGCACGGCGCCAGCTGGGCAACACCCCCCAGGCGTTCAGCCACTTCGCCCTGGTCATCAGCGCCCTCCAGCTGCATATGGGGAGCGCGGCCCGCAGCGACAACCCGATGTCGATATGACGGCCGGGCCGACGACGGTGATCGACCGGATCACCCTGGTCGTGTCCGACCTTGACCGGGCCGAAGATGACTACGTCGAGACCTTCGGGTGCACCGTCGAGCAGCGTGCTGACATCGAACCGTCGCTGACCCGCGTGCTGTGCATCCGGCAGGCGCGCGGGCGGCGCTCATCGCTGCGGCTGGGCCGCCAGCGGATCGAACTACTGGAGTTCACGGATGCGATGGGACGCCCGTACCCAGCTGACAGCACGAGCACCGACCTCTGGTTTCAGCACATGGCGATCATCGTGAGTGACATGAGGGACGCGCATCAGCGCGTGATCGCGAATCGGCGGTTCCGGCCCATCAGCCGCAACGGTCCGGTACGGCTGCCCGCCGGGTCCGGAGGCGTGACGGCGTTCAAGTTCCGTGATCATGACGGTCACCCGCTGGAACTGCTCGCATTCGCCGGGGGACGGCTCCCGGGAGAATGGCGCGCCGCCGGCGGCACCGGCCCTTTTCTCGGCGTCGATCACACCGCCATCGCGATCAGCGACACGGCTAACAGCACCAGATTCTTCACGTCGGTGTTCGGGTTCAGCGTCGGAACTCGCACCGAGAACCGCGGACTGGAACAAGACGCCCTCGACGACGTCGAAGACGTCCGCGTCAGCGTCACCCGGCTCGCGCCCGACCTGCCTGCGCCGCGAATGGAGCTGCTGCATTACCACGTGGGTACGCGCCGGCCGATCCCGCGCGACACGGTAAACAACGACATCACGGCGACGCACTCGGTGGTGCAGGTCGCGTCGCTCCGCGCAACCGCCGCGGCGCTGGCCCGCTGCGGCAAGCCGCTGGCTCACGATGACCTCATGGTCCTGCGCGGAGGCGTACGAGCGGCCCTGATTTCCGGACCTGACGGGCATCGCTTCTTGGTGGAAGAGCGGGCCGCGGTCCCGCCTCGGCCGTGACGCAGCCGCGCACCGGAGGGTTTCGCGGGGCGTTCCCCGTTTTGTCCGCATGGCGGTCAGCAGCCCCGTCACGCGCAGCTGCCGGCCGACGGCGGGGCCGATCCCCGGCCAGCTGCCAGTCGGCTCAGCTGCCGGAGGGGCGCGTGGAGGAACCGCGTCGCGGCCAGGGGAAGGAACCGCGGACTGGTTATTGTTCGGGCTATGACTCGGATTCCTTATGTGCGGCGCGAGGAGCTGGGGCCCGAAGGCCAGCAGCTGTGGGACAGCATCGTCAATGGCCGGGGCGACCTGGTGGCCGCCGGGGGCGGCCTGGCCGGGCCGTTCAACGCGTTCGTCACCGCGCCGGGCGCCGGGCGGCGGCTGTCCTCGCTCGGCGCGACGCTGCGGTTCTTCACCTCGATCGAGCGGCGGCTGTCCGAGATCGCGATCATCACGACCGGCGCGCGGTGGCGGGCCGAGTTCGAGTGGTGGGCGCACGCGCCGATGGCGCGCGAGCACGGCGTGGCCGCCGCGGTGGTGGACGCGATCGCGCGCGGCGAGGATCCGCCGTTCGAGCACGACGACGAACGGGCCGTCTACACCGTGGCGCACCAGCTCAGCCGCACCGGCCGCCTAGACCGGGACGGCTACGATGCCGCGCACGCCTTCCTCGGCGACGCCGGGATGGTCGAGCTGATCTCG
>JASIGD010000235.1 GCA_030045295.1 Streptosporangiaceae bacterium | reverse complement strand
CAGCGCCTGCGCCTGCCTGGTCCCGCGCCCGCGGGTGCCGCGCGCGGGACCCGAGGATCGGCCGCGCAGGCGCTCGTCCGGCTGCTGCGTCGTCACAGTCGCACGGTACAACCTAGACCGCCTTCCGGCTAACCCCGCCTCATGCTGAGACCGGTCGCAGACCGCTCCCGGCTTCCGGCCGGAACGAGTTGCAAACGAAATTGGGAATCATTATCATTCTAACCGTTATGAACGTCCGCTGCGAATCCGGGAGTGCCGTCATGCGGACCCGCTTCAGGTTCCTGGCTGCCGTCGTGCCGCTGGCCGCGGCGCTGCTGGCCACCGCCTGCTCGTCGTCCGCAGCGTCCGGATCACCTGGCTCAACCGGCGATGCGATCGTCGCGGTCGGCGCGGAGAACGAATACGCGAACGTCATCCAGCAGGTCGGCGGGAAATACGTCCAGGTCAGCGCCATCATGAGCAACCCGAATACGGATCCGCACACCTTCGAGGCCAGTGCGTCAGTGGCCCGGGTGGTGAGCGCGGCCCAGCTCGTGGTGCAGAACGGCGTCGGCTACGACACGTTCATGAACACGATCGAGAACGCCGCGCCGAGCTCGTCTCGCAAGGTCATCGTGGTGCAGAACCTGCTCGGCCTGCCCACCGACACGCCGAACCCGCATCTGTGGTACAAGCCGAGCACCATGCCGGCCGTGGCTAACGCGATCGCCGCCGACCTGGCCGCCATCCAACCGGCCCACGCGTCGTACTTCAAGGCCAACGCCGCCGCCTTCATCAGCTCGCTGACGGCGTGGAACAACGCGATCGCGGCGTTCAAGGCCAAGTACCCGAATACGCCGGTGGCGACGACCGAGCCGGTGGCCGATTACATGCTGCAGGCGGCCGGCGCCGACAACCTGACGCCCTTCGCCTTTCAGGCCGACATCATGAACGGCACCGACCCGTCGGCGCAGGACGTCGCGATAGAGCGGAGCCTGTTCACGCAGCACAAGGTGAAGGTGTTTGTCTACAACCAGCAGGTGACGGACTCGCTGACCCAATCGTTCATCACGCTGGCTCAGGCCAACGGCGTTCCGGTGGTCGGTGTCTACGAAACCATGCCCGTACCCGGGTACGACTACCAGTCATGGATGCTGACCGAAGTCCAGGATTTGCAGAAGGCCGTGGCCAGCAAGATCTCCACGGAGCACCTATGACGACCGAACTGCTCCGGCTCGACGGGGTGGGAGTGCGCCTGGGCGGCCGGGAGGTCCTCCGGGACGTCTCGTTCAGCATTGGCCCGGGTGAGTTCACCGGTCTCATCGGGCCGAACGGCGCGGGGAAAACCACGCTGCTCCGTGTCATCCTCGGCCTGCAGCCGGTCAGCGCCGGCTCGGTGCTCATCGACGGGGCGCCGAGGCCGGTGCGCGATGCCTCGATCGGCTACGTGCCGCAGAAGCTCGCCATCGAGCCGGACATGCCGCTGCGGGTCAGGGACGTGGTGTCGCTCGGGCTGGACGGGAATAAGTTCGGCATCCGGCTGCCGTCCCGGGCCCGCCGCGAGCGCGTCAGCAACATGCTCACCGCGGTCGGCGCGCAGCGCTACGCCAACGCGCGGGTCGGCGAGCTGTCCGGGGGCGAGCAGCAGCGGGTCATGATCGCGCACGCCCTGATCAGCCGGCCGAGGCTGCTGCTGCTCGATGAGCCGCTGGCCAACCTCGACATATCGAGCGAGCAGGGCATCGTCTCCGTGCTCGCCCGCCTGGCCCGGGCCGAGGGGGTCGCCGTGCTGCTGTCCGCGCACGACATGAACCCTCTGATGCCGGTGATGGACCGGATCGTCTACGTCGCCGGGGGGCGCGTGGCGGTCGGCAGCACGGACGAGGTCGTACAGCCCGAGGTCCTGTCCCGCTTGTACGGCCAGCACGTCGACGTGATCCGGGTTCACGGCCGGGTCCTGGTGGTAGCCGGTGCCGAAGGGGCGCCGGCCGGACACGCCGAGGAAGCGATCGGCGACGGCGCCGAGCACGCCAGCGTCGTGGGGTGAGATCGTGGGTCATCTGCTCAGGTACGTGTTCGAGCCCGGTTTCTTCACCAGCGGTCCGGTGCACGTCGCGCTCGGCGTCGGGACCGTCGTCGCGATCACGTCTGCTGTGGTCGGAGTGTTCACGGTGACGCGGGGGCAGTCGTTCGCCGGGCATTCCCTGGCCGACATCGCCACCACCGGGGGCTCCGGCGCGTTCCTGGTCGGCATCAACCAGTTCTGGGGATATCTGGCGTTCGGGGCGAGCGCGGCCGCGTTCATGGAGATGATCGGCGTCCAGCGCCGCCGGGGACGTGACGTGGCCACCGGCGTGGTACTCGGCGCCGCCCTCGGCCTGGCCGCGCTCTTCCTCTACCTGGGCACGCAGGAGAGCTCCACCACCGGCGCGTCGTTCACCATCTTGTTCGGGTCCCTGTTCGTCCTCACTCCCTCCACCGTGCCGGCCTTGATCGCGTCCGCGCTGCTGGCCCTGGGCACCGTCGTGGCGCTGGCCCGAGTGCTGCTGCTCACCTCGCTGAGCCCGGACATCGCGGCGGCGCGCGGCGTGCCCGTCCGCGCCGTCGGCGCGGCTTTCCTCATGGCGCTGGCCGTGTCGGTAGCGCTGTCGGCCATGGTCATCGGCGCGGTACTCAGTACCGCACTGCTGATCGGCCCGGCCGCCACCGCCCTGCGAGTGACGAAAGGGCCGGTCCGGGCGGCGGTGGTGGCCGCGGTCATCGGCGTGGTGGCCGTCTGGCTCGGCATCGTGCTCGCTTACGACAGCTACTACTGGCCGCCCGCGGGGCGCGGTTGGCCGGTCAGCTTCTTCGTAGTGACGCTCATGGTGGGCGGTTACCTGGTCAGCTACCTGCGCCCGCGCAACCGCCGGGATGCCGTGCCGGACGGCCCCGAGGTGGAGCAAGCATGTTCACCGGTCTGATGCTGAACACCTGGATCGCGGCCACGGTGGTGGCGGTGATCGCCGGGGTGACGGGCCTGTTCGCGGTGCTGCGCGGACAGACGTTCGCGGCCCACGCGATACCCAACGGCGCCTTCGCCGGGGCGGCCGGGGCCAGCCTGCTCGGATTCAATCCGCTCGCGGGCCTCGCGGTCTTCTCGGTGGCGGGCGCGCTTGGCATCGCCGGGCTGAGCCGGCGCGCCAGGAATGACGTGGCGACCGCGCTGACGTTCGTGATGATGCTCGGGATCGGC
Organism: Streptosporangiaceae bacterium; assembly: GCA_030045295.1. The sequence goes on along the minus strand of JASIGD010000235.1, from coordinate 497 downwards.
GCGCTGTTCGTCAGCTGGAGCACCGAATACGCCCAGGAGGCTTATTCGCTGCTGTTCGGCGAGGTGTTCGGCGTCAGCACCGACGAGGTGCTGCCGATCGTCGTGCTCGGCGTGGCATCCATCGCGGCGATCCTCGTCATGTTCCGGCCGCTCATGCTGTCCTCGGCGCTGCCCGAGGTGGCAGAGGCGCGGGGTGTCTCACCGCGCCGGATGGACCTGGCGTTCCTGCTCGTGATGGCGCTGGCCACCAGCATGACCGTACCCGTGGTGGGGGCGCTGCTGATGTTCAGCCTGATGATCGGCCCGGCCGCCGCGGCGAGATCGCTGACCGCCCGGCCGGTGCTCGCGATGGCCCTCGCGGTGGGCATCGCGCTGGTCACGGTCTGGGTCGGCATCGCGGTTTCGTACTGGTCCAACTGGCCGCTCGGCTTCTTCGTCGGCATCATGGGCGCCGCCTTCTTCCTGGCCGGCCGTGCTTACCGCACGGCCCGCGATCA
>JASIGD010000234.1 GCA_030045295.1 Streptosporangiaceae bacterium | reverse complement strand
AGCAGCCCTGCCCACTCGGTGAACGGGTCGGTGAACACGCCGCGCAGGAACTTGCACAAGATCAGCGAGTCCATCACCGCCGCCCGGTCCTCCGTCTCGATGGCGGCCGCCACGTGCGCGTCACCGCCGTCGAGCCGGTCCAGGCCGCCGGACAGGTCCGCCTCGTAGGCGCCCGAACGGTTGTGGTCGGCTCCCCTGGCGTTCACCGCCAGGCCCAGCGCCATGGAATGCAGCGTGCGAGGCTCGTACCCCGGCATCTCCAGGCCCTTGACGTGCGAGGCGAACGACGCTGAGCCGGCCCCGACCGTCCGGGACGCTCGCCTTGATCCCTCGGCCAGCAGGGCGCCGAGCGGCGTGCCGCGGCCGCCGATCTCGTCCAGGACGCGCAGCAGCGCGGCGGGGTCGCCGAACCGGAGCCACGGCGCGTCGATCAGGCCGCGCTCCGCGCACTCCATCGCCCACGCGATCGTGCCGCCCGCGGAAATCGTGTCGATGCCCAGCTCGTCGCAGCGGGCGCTCGCCGCGAGCACGGCGTCGGGGTCGCTCACCCCGCACATCGGGCCGAGCGCGAAGACGTTCTCGTACTCCACCCGGGCCTTCTTGCCGTCGCGCGAGCGGTAGATGTGCTCGCAGCCGATCGTGCAGGACGCGCAACTGCTGCGGGCCACGCGGCGCATGCCCCGCACATCTTCGGGCACATCCCCGGCTGTCTGCCCGGCGAGTTCGGTCGTGCCGTCGAAGGTCGCGGCCTGGAAGTTACGGGTCGGCAGGGCGCTGATGGCGTTGAACGCGAGCAGGTTGGCCAGCGTGCCCAGCTCGCGGTACTTCGCCGTGGCCGGCCCGAACGACCGTTCTCGCAGGTCGCGTGCTGCCGCCAGGACCGCCGCCGGGTCAGCCGTCGCCACCTTCGCCGCCGCGCGGACCGCGATCGCCTTCAGGTTCTTCGCGCCCATGACCGCGCCCAGCCCGCCCCGGCCCGCGTGCCGCCCGTCGTGCGAGATCGTGGCGTACCGGATACCGCGCTCGCCGGCCGGGCCGATCGCCGCCACCCGCCAGCCGCGGCCGAGCTCGCCGCGCAGACGGCTGTCCGTATCGGCCGCGGTCATGCCCGCCAGGTGCGCGGCGCCGATGAGGCGGGTCCCGTCGCCGTCGACGAGCAGGACGGAGAGTTCCGGTGCGCGGCCGTCGATCACGATCGCGTCGTGGCCGGTGAGCTTCCCCGCGATCGCGAACTGGCTCGAGGCCAGCGCGTCGGTCAGCATACCGGTCAGCGGCGACTTCGCCACGACCGCGAACTTCGCACTCGTGGTCAGCGGCGTGCCGACCAGCGGGGAGAACACGAACGCGAGCGGGGCCCGAGGCCCGAGCGGGTCAGCGCCAGGCGTTCCCAGCTGGCACAGCAGCCAAGTGCCGAGCCCGGAGCCGCCGATGTAGCCGCGCAGCACGGTCTCGGGCAGCGGCTGGTCCTGGCTGGTGCCGCTGGTCACGTCCACGACGAGCACCCGCCCGAAATAACCGCCAGCTGGCATTGCCGTGCCTCCCTTCGCCTCCCGCGCTGGCGCCTGTCGCCCTTATCCTCCCGCGTCGGCGGACAAGAAGAAGACGGTGTCGCCGGGCGCGAGCGGTGTCGCCCGGTCGCGGGTGATCTGGTCGCCGTTCAGCGCCGCCGCCACGTGCCGGTCGAACACGACGGCCAAGGCATCGGCAGCGCCGCCCACGGTGGCGGCGCGGACCACATGGGGTCCGCTGGCGCTAGCGCCTTTCGTGAGAGTCCCGAAGAGCTGGACCGTGACCTCGGGTGCCGACCGGGCGCGTGCCGCCGCGTAGTCCGCGGGAGTATTGACGTTCAGCAGCGAGTCCAGGTCCGGGTCAAGCGCGGCAAGCACCGGGTCCCGTCTCAGCGCCGCCTCATCCAGCGTTTCCACCTGGCACTCCTCGAAGAGGAAGGCAGGCCGGAGCCGGTCCTCCTTGACCAGCCGCTCGGCGGTTCCCGCGAGCGAGACGCGATACGCGGCGGCCAGCGGCTGCTTGTACCCGCGGGCAACCGGCAGGGCGACATCTGTGCCTTCGCTCTCTTCCAGGACGCGGAGCACCCGCCGGATGAAGGCCGGGTGCAGGAAAGGCATGTCGGTGGAGCTGACGAACGCGACATCGGCGCGCCCGGCCAGCGCCGCCAGCCCGGCGGCGATACCCTGCACCGGGCCTTTGCCCTCGCGCGGATCGTCGGCGACCAGGGTGCCTTCCGGCAGCTCCGGGAGGTCCTGGCCAGGGGCACGGACGACCACGACCGGCCCGCTCGTGGCACGGGCCATGATCCGGACCGTACGGCCCAGCAGCGTGGACCCGTACCACTCAAGCGCTGCCTTGGGGGCGCCCATCCGGGATGACCGCCCGCCGGCCAGCACTACTCCCGCGCAAGCCGCCACTTTTTCATGGTACGGCCTCGAAGCGGGGCCGCCGGGATCCGGCTGGTTTGCGGCCCCGGCGGATCCCTATACTGCCCCGGTGCGATCCGATGCTGAGCGGGAGCGGCTGCGGGAGACGTTTGACCAGGCGGCCGAGATCTATCACCGGGTCCGGCCCGACTATCCCGAGGCGCTGTTCGATGACCTGATCGCCGTGGCCGGGCTGGCGCCGGGTGACCAGCTGCTGGAGGTCGGGTGCGCCACGGGCAAGGCTACATTGCCGCTGGCCCGGCGGGGATTCCGCATCGTCTGCGTGGAGCTGGGCGCCGGGCTCGCCGCGGTGGCGCGCCGGAACCTGGCCGGGTTCGACGTCCAGGTGGTCGAGGGGCGGTTCGAGGCGTGGCGGCCGGAGGAGCCGGTCAGCCTGGTGTTCGCGGCCACTGCCTGGCACTGGATCGATCCAGGGGTGCGGTACCAGCGGGCCTGGGAGGCGCTGCGGCCCGGCGGGCACCTAGCGCTTTGGGCGCAGCAGCACGTGTTCCCCGACGGGGGCGATCCGTTCTTCCGCGAGCTGCAGGACGTCTACGACGAGATCGGCGAGGGGCTGCCCGCCGACACCGTCTGGCCCCGGCCGGGAGAACTGCCTGACCAGTGCGCCGAGATCGAGGCCAGCGGGCTGTTCGAGGTGGTGCGGGTCCGGCAGTACGACTGGGAGCGGGTTTACCGAGCCGAGGAGTACATCGAGCTGCTCAACACGTTCTCCGGGCACCTGAGCATGGCGGGTTGGCAGCGGGACCGGCTGTACGGGGAGATCCGGCGGCGGCTGGCGCGGCGGCCGGACCGGTCGGTCCGGCGGGGATGGGGGACGGTGTTGCACGTCGCGCGGCGGCGCGAGCGGCCGACCGTCATGCCGCCCGCTGGATCTGGCTGAGGAACTCGGCGTTGGAGGCGGTCTGGTGGGTCTTGTCGAGCAGGAGCTCGAGGGCCTGCTGGGGCTCGAGGGCGCCGAGCGCGCGGCGGAGCTGGGCGGCGGCGCGGTATTCGTCGGCGGGCATCAGCAGCTCGTCACGGCGGGTGCCGGACGGCATCGGGTCGATGGCCGGGTAGACGCGCTTGTCGGCCAGGTCGCGGCGCAGCCGCAGCTCCATGTTGCCGGTGCCCTTGAACTCCTCGAACAGGACGTCGTCCATCCGCGAGCCGGTGTCGACCAGCGCGGTGGACAGGATGGTGAGCGAGCCGCCGCCTTCGATGTTCCGGGCGGCGCCGAGGAACTGGCGAGGCGGGAGCAGGGCGGAAGCGGCGACGCCGCCCGCCAGGGTGCGGCTGCTGGCCGGGGCGGCCAGGTTGTAGGCGCGGCCCAGCCGGGTGATGGAGTCCAGCAGGACGACCACGTCGCCGCCCGCCTCGACCAGGCGCTTGGCCCGCTCGATGGCCAGTTCGGCGACTCGGATGTGGTCTTCCGGGGCCTGGTCGAAGGTGGAGAATACGACCTCGCCGCGGATCGACCGGCGGAGGTCGGTGACCTCTTCGGGCCGCTCACCGACGAGGACCACCATCAGCTCGACCTCGGGGTGGCTGTTGGCGATCGAGGCGGCGATGGCCTGCAGGATCATGGTCTTGCCCGCCTTGGGCGCGGACACGATGAGGCCGCGCTGGCCCTTGCCGATCGGGGCCACCAGGTCGATGATGCGCGCGGTGTCGGACGGGTCCCCGTCCTCCAGCCGCAGGCGCTGCTGGGGGTACAGCGGGGTCAGGTCGTCGAAGTGCGGGCGGGCCCGGGCGAGCTCGGGCGGCATTCCGTTGACGGTGTCGACGGTGACCAGAGGGCGGTACTTGGCCCGCCCGCCGGCCGAGGGCCGGGCCGTGCCTTCGATCCGGTCGCCCTTGCGCAGCCCGTGCTGCTTGATCTGGCCGGCCGAGACGTAGACGTCGGACGGGCTGGACCGGTAGCCGTCGACGCGCACCAGAGCGTGCCCGTCGGCGGGATCGACCAGGCCGGATACCGGGACGCTGGCCGACGGCTGGACGGCCCGGGCCGACGCGGCGGATTCCTGGATTGTCGTGGTCATAAGTGGATTTCCTTTCGGGGAAACGGCGAATCCGCGCATGCTGAAAAGAACGGCTGGCGCGGCGCCGGGCGGAGAAGCGGAGGGGCGCTACCTGGGCAGATGAGCCGTCACGGTAGAGCAGGATCCGCTGGGAAAAAGGTGCTCGACGTCGGATCGACGGAGCCGGGAAGCGTCACCGAGTAGGCGACTATTACCGGTAACAGCGGCGGGCGCCAGTTCATTCCGCGCGGTCACGGCGGCGGCGCCCAGGCACCCGGCGAAGATGACGCCGCCCTCAGAGGCGGCCTTGCAGCGACGTCGCGCAGGTAGGACCCGCGGTGTAATCTGGGGAAAATGGAGACGTTGCGGCTCGCGGCGATCCGCTTCTTCGCCGACTTGCCCGAAGACGAGCTTGCCGCCGTCGCCAGCATGGCGTCAGAGGAGGAAATCCCTCCCGGGCAAGTGCTCGCTGCAGAGGGACGCGTAGGGTACTCGCTGTACGCCATCGAGAGCGGCACTGCCGATGTCATCATCGACGGTGAGACGGTGGCAACGATCGGGGCGGGTGACGTCGTCGGCGAAATGGCGGTGCTTATCTCTCCGCCTGACTGGTCCGCGCCGCCGGAGGTGGCGATAGGCGGTTTGCGCACCGCCTCGGTCGTCGCGACCTCGCCGATGCGACTGATCATGCTGTTCAAGCGCGACGTTTGGGCACTGGACCGGCGAGCGCCGGTCATGACTCAGCGGTTGCGGGCAGTGCTCGATGAGCGTCGTGCGCAAAACGCTGAGCGCGCGCTGGGCGATCAGCGCGCGCAAAGCGAGCAGGGCGGTTCTCCGGGCTCAGACAACGCCTAACGTTGGTCTCGCAGCGGTCGGCGGCTAGAGCGGGCCATCACCCTTGGCACGGGAGGGGATGGAGTGCCGGATGATAACAGGATTGTCCAGGTGCCTTCCGGGCCTCGGATGACCACCATCGCGTGGGTAGACTTAGCCGAGATGATCATCATCGTGGCCGGCGTGTCAGGGAGCGGCAAGACGACCGTGAGTGCCCTGCTCGCCCGCCAGTTGCACTGGCTCTTCGCCGACGGGGACGCCTTCCATCTCGCCGCGGCCATCAAGAAGATGCGGGCCGGCGTCCCGCTGACCGACGCTGACCGCTGGCCCTGGCTGCGGGCCATTGCGACCTGGATGGACGAGCGCATCGCGCGGGGTGAGCCGGCGGTGATTTGCTGCTCGGCCCTGAAGCGCTCCTACCGGGATTTCCTGCTGGGCGGCCGCCCCGAGGCGCGGATGGTCTTCCTGGCCGTGGATCGCGACGTGCTGGCCAGGCGGCTGGCGGACAGGCACGGTCATTTCTTTCCCGCGCGACTCCTGAAGAGCCAGTTCGACACGCTTGAGCCGCCCCAGCCGGACGAGCAGACCGTCATCGTCGTTGAGCACTCAGAAGACCGGCCTGCTGATACGGTCGCGAGGATCATCGGGCTGCTCGGGCTCGGCGGCGGCGTCGGCTCGAGCGCCCCCGGCGGTGAGCATGAAGCTGGTACTTGACCTGCACGACATTTACAACCGCGGCCAGGACATCGACCGGGCCCTGCAGGCGATCATCGACGAGGCCGAGGCCAAGAAGGCGCCGCTGGTGGAGATTATCCCGGGCAAGGGGTCGGGACAGCTCAAGAAGCACGTGCTGCGGTTCCTCGAGCGGAAAGAGATCAAGGCGAAGTACCACCGGGTCGAGAAGGACTCGAAGAACTTCGGCCGCCTGTTTGTGCATTTCCGCTGGTGAGCAGCGTAACCTCGGGCGAGGTGGCCGCTGCGCGGTTCTTGCCCGCCCGTCTACCCTGACACGGGTGTCGGCCAGACGGGGATAGTTATAGCCGCCCCGGGAAGCATTCGGTGCACACTCTGAACAAGTATCGATATGTTCCGACTGGCAGCATTCAGCACGACATCCGACCGAGACTTAGGAGGCGTGTCATGCGGTTTACGCTCTTGGCTCGCCGGCTTATCCTGGCTGCGGCGCTGGGCCTGGCGCTCACCGCTACGGTCGCCGCCTGCAGCAGTTCCAGTTCCAGCAGCCCGCCGGCGGCGACGTCATCTCCCGCGACGACCGCCGCCTCCTCCGCCCCAGCGTCCTCGAGCACCGCCAGCGCCGCGGCCGAGATCACCGCGAACTGGGAGAAGTTCTTCAGCTCCAGCACCCCGACTTCGGAGCGGGTCGCCCTGCTGCAGAACGGCAGCAAGTTCACCGCGGCCATCACCGCCCTGTCCAAGTTGCCGCTGGCGAGCGGGATCGGGGCGAAGGTTACCGCGGTGACGGTAAAGTCCCCCACCTCGGCAACCGTGACGTACAGCATCACGGGGAACGGGTCGACCCTGCTGTCCGGGCAGAGCGGTACGGCGGTCTACGAGGACGGTACCTGGAAGGTCGGCGATGCCAGCCTGTGCGGCCTGTTCAAGCTGGTGCCCGGGGGCACGGTGCCGTCCGCGTGCAACTCGGCTAGCTGAGGCAGGGTCCGTCAGGTGGCCAGGCCTGTCGAGGCGGTATCCGGCGGCCAGTACGGTGAGCCGCGGGTCGTCCCCCGCGGCGGCCGGTCGCTGGCGCTCGCGACGCTGTGCACGCTGCTGTTCCTCACCTTCCTCGACAACACCGTGGTCAGCGTCGCGCTCGGGGACGTGCAGACGAGCCTGCACGGGACCGTGACCAACCTGCAGTGGGTCGTCGGCGCTTACGCCCTCACCTTCGCCAGCCTCATGCTGGCCTGCGGGATGATCGGCGACGAACTCGGCAGGAAGAAGGTCATGCTGTCCGGCGCCGGCGTGTTCTGCGCCGGCTCGGTGCTGTGCGCGCTCGCCCCGAACGTCGGGGTGCTCATCGCCGGCCGCGCCGTGATGGGCATGGGCGCGGCCGCCAGCGAGCCCGGTACCCTCTCGATGCTCCGCCACCTGTACCCCGAGTCCAAGGCCAGGAGCAGGGCGATCGGGGTCTGGGCCGGCACGTCCGGGCTGGCGCTCGCGGCCGGCCCGGTCATCGGGGGCCTGCTGGTCGGCGTGTGGAACTGGCGGGGCATCTTCTGGTTCAACCTGGCGTTCGGGCTGGCCGCGCTGGTCGTGGCGGTGGCGATCCTGCCGGAAAGCGCTGACCCGACCGCGGCGCGCGTCGATACCGCAGGCACATTCCTCGGCGCGGGGGCGCTGGCCGCGTTTGTCTTCGCGATCATCGAATCGGAGTCGGCCGGCTTTTCAAACGTGGCCGTGATCGTCCTGCTCTGCGTCAGCGTGGCGCTGCTGGTGGCGTTCGTCTGGTGGGAGCGCCGCGCCGCCAATCCGCTGCTGGACCTGCGTTTCCTGCGCATGCCGCAGTTCACCACGCCCAACATCACCGCGTTCTGCACCTACTTCGCCACCTTCGCCATTTTCTTCTTCACCGCGCTCTACCTGGTCGAAGTGGTGAACGCGTCCGGCTACCGGCTGGCCGCCGTGTTCTTGCCGATGACCATCTTGATGATCGTGGCCTCGGTGCTCGCCGGACGGTGGACGGCTCTGGTCGGGCCGCGCTGGTCGATCACGATCGGATGCCTGCTGCTCGCCGTCGGCCTGTTCCTGGCCAGCGGGTACCTGTCCCCGCACCCGGATTACGGGCCGCTGATCGCCGCGCTCGCGCTGGCCGGGATCGGCATCGGCACCACGGTCGTGCCGATCACCTCCTCGGTGCTGACCGCGGTGCCGCCGGAGCGTTCCGGCATGGCCGCTTCGGCGACCAACACCAGCCGGGAGATCGGCGCGGTGACCGGGGTCGCGATCTTGGGCTCGCTCGTGTACTCACGGCTGATCGCCAACCTCAACGCGCAGCTGAACCACATCGGCATCCCGGCCAGCTACCACGGCGAGGTCATCACCGCGATCGAGACCGGCACGATCCCGAAGAACACCACCAACTACGGGGCGTTCCAGAAAATCATCGACGAGGTGATCGGCGCGGCCTACTCGGCGTTCCACGCCGGCCTGCAAGCGGCGCTCTACCTATCGGCCGGGCTGGCCGTTGCCGCTGCGCTGCTAGCCTTGATCACCCTGCGCTCGCAGCCGGTGGACGCAGGGTCTTGACTTTTCGGGCCAGGTGAGCGATTCAGGTATCGGGCGGCCAACCTCGGCCGCGCTAGCAAGGAGAAGCTGACCATGGTCTGTCGGACCCGGCCCGCGATCAGGGTGGCGGCGGTCGTCCCGGTCGTCTTGCTGGTGCTCTGGAAGCTGGCCGGGCCGTTCCGCGACACGGCCGCGCTCCTGGTCGTGATCGCGGTGGTCACCGCGGGTGCCGCCGTTGCCGCGGCGTTCGCCCTGGCGGCCCTCCTGTCGGCCCGCCGCGGGAGCGCGGCGGCCGGCCACATCCCGAGCCGTCAGCACGACGCGGCCGAGCCGCCGGTGCCCCGGTGGCCGGACCGGCCGATTTACCGCGCCGGACCTGCAGGCCACGGGGAACAGAAAGGCCGCGTCGGCTCGGCCGTCTAACCTGCTCCCGTACGCGACGGCGAGAAGGGCTCTCTAACATGGCCATCCGGCTGGGCAGCACGGTGATCAACTGCGCGGATATGGAGCTCATGACCCGTTTCTGGTCTCAGGCGCTCCACCTTGTTCCCTCGTCAGCGGAAGACGGCGACGACTTCCGGGTACTGCGGGGCGACCGGGTCAACCTCTCGCTTCAGCTGTCGCGCACGCCGGTCAGCGCCCGTGACCAGATGCACCTGGACCTGTACAGCGGCGACCAGGCCGCCGAGGTCAGGCGGCTAACCGGGCTCGGAGCCGCGGTCGTGCGGCACCATGACGATCCCGAAGACGACTACGTGGTCATGACCGACCCCGAGGGCAACCAGTTCTGCGTGTGCGCCGTGGCCGTCCCGGGCGGCGGCGCGGCAGGCACGGATCTGGGTTTCCGCGGTGAGGTGGCCGACTTGTATCACAGGTACCGCCATGGTTACCCCCCGGCTGTGATCGATGTCCTGGCCGACGCTTTCGAGCTCACCGCTCAGGACCTCGTGGTCGACCTGGGCTGCGGCACCGGCCAACTCGCCCTGCCGATCGCCGGCCGGGTACGCGCCGTGATAGGCGTGGACCCCGAGCCGGACATGCTGCAGCGAGCCCGGCAAGCGGCCCGCGACGCGGGCGTATCCAACGTGAGCTGGATGCTTGGCGCCGATACCGACCTGCCGGCGTTGGGCGGCCTGTACGGCGGGAAGCCGGTCGCGGCGGTAACCATCGGCCAGGCCCTGCACTGGATGAGGCACGAGGAGCTGTTCCGTTCGGTCGTCCCGCTGGTGCGTCCCGGCGGCGGTGTGGCGGTGGTGACCAACGGGACGCCGCTATGGCTGCAGGAAAGTGCGTGGTCACGCGCCCTAAGCGAATTCCTGGAACGGTGGTTCGGCGCCAAGCCCACCAACCCGTGCGGGACCGACGAGCCAAGCCAGCGCAAGTATGCCGAGGCGTTGGCCCGGGCGGGGTTCGAGGTATCAGGCGCTGCGGTCGACTACGTCGCGGAACTGAGCCTCGACCAGATCGTCGGCGGGATCTACTCGGCGCTGCCGGTCGACCGGCTGCCCGCCCCGGATCAGCGCCCGGCCTTCGCCGAGCAGGTCCGTGCCGCCGTGGGCGCGCGGGACCGTTTTGCCGAACCCGTCCGCGTCGCCATGCTGATCGGCCGTATCCCCAGATAGCGGGCGCGCAGCCGGCGCCGAGGCCGGCCGCCGAGCCGTAGTATGACCGAAGGAGCGACAGAGGGGAAGTCCTCGTGTTCAAGACGACCGACGCTGGCTTCGTCGAGATGCGGATCGCCAAGGTGGTCGGCTTCGGGCCGCCGCTGGCGGAGGGGTTCTTCCAGTGCGTGGTCCTGGACGAGGTGTCCGGGGACAGGCACCTTGTGATCTCGATCGGCGACACGGAGGCGTTCAGCCTGGCCGCTCACCTCCAGGGCCTGGAGTTCGGCCGCCCGATGACGTATCACTTCGCCGCGGCGCTGATCCAGCGCCTCGGCGGCCACGTCCGGCGGGCACGGATCGATCGCCTGGTGGACGGTGCCTACGCCGCGACGGTCGAGGTCGACGGCCCGCTCGGGACGCAGCCTGTCGACGCGCGGTCCAGCGACGCGCTGAACCTGGCCGCGATCACCGGAGCGCCGGTATTCGTCAGCCTCGAGGCGATAGAGGATTGCCGCAGGCGGCAAGCAGATGACTCGCCCGAGGCCAGGCTGCTGCGCCTGGCCCCGACCACTCCGCAGATGACGATCTCGAGGGAGCCGGCGTAGATCAGCTGCTCGATGGACTTGGCTTCAGCGTGTGCCGGTTTGCTCGGCTGCGTCGACGGATCCCGGTTAACCCGCATGAGCCGCGCCTTTCCACGCGCTGTCGCCTTGTTATCTGCACTGCTTCATCGTGGTCTTGGATTGACCCGGCATAGAGCTTTCGGCAGGTAAAAAAACCTGTTTCACGTCGGGACCCGGCGGAAATGTACCATTCCAGGCTATGCCGCGGAAGATTAGAAGATGAAGGGAATCAGCATCTTCGTTGACCGCTTGTACTCCGGATACGAGTCGGGGAAGCGGCCGGCCATGAAGCGCTCCTCTTCGGTTGCGCTGTAGATGAAGTACGCTCCAAGCAGGGCCACC
>JASIGD010000025.1 GCA_030045295.1 Streptosporangiaceae bacterium | reverse complement strand
ATGGACCGGATGGGGCTGTCCTGGGAGCACATCCAGGAGCTGAACCCGCGGCTGGTCTACGGGTCGATCAAGGGGTTCAACGACCAGTCCCCGTGGAAGGACCTCAAGGTCTACGACAACGTGGCGCAGGCGGCCGGCGGCGCCTGCTCGACGACCGGGTTCTGGGACGGGCCGCCGACCGTCAGCGGCGCCGCGCTAGGCGACTCCAACACCGGCATGCACCTGGCGATCGGCATCTTGACCGCGCTGATCGGCCGGGACAAGACCGGTCGCGGGCAGCGGATCTCGGTCTCCATGCAGGACGCCGTGCTGAACCTGTGCCGGGTCAAGCTGCGCGACCAGGAACGCCTGGAGCGGCTGGGCTACCTGGAGGAGTACCCGCAGTACCCGGCCGGCACCTACCCCTGGCACGGCTTCGGCGACACCGTGCCGCGCGGCGGCAACGCCGGCGGCGGCGGCCAGCCCGGCTGGATCCTCAAGTGCAAGGGCTGGCAGGAGGACCCCAACGCCTACATCTACTTCACCATCCAAGAACAAGACTGGGGTCCCACCTGCGACGCCATCGGCAAGCCCGAATGGAAGGACGACCCCGCCTACACCACCGCGCAGGCCCGCCAGCCGCACCTGTTCGACATCTTCGCCGAGATCGAAAACTGGCTGGCCGACAAGACCAAATACGACGCCGTCAACATCCTGCGCAAGTACGAGATCCCGTGCGCCCCGGTGTTCAGCATGAAAGAGCTCGCCCACGACCCGGCGCTGCGCGCCAGCGGCTCCATCGTGGAGGTGCCGCAGAAACAGCGCGGCACCTTCTTGACCGTCGGCAGCCCGATCAAGTTCTCCGACTTCACCCCCGCCATCACCGGCGCCCCGCTGCTCGGCGAGCAAACCGACCAGGTCCTCACCGAACTCGGCTACGACGCCGCCCAGATCGCCCAGCTGCACGCCAAGAACATCGTCAAGACGACCACCGCCTGACCTGACCCCGCGGGGTGGCCGGCCGGACCGGACGCCGGCCACCCCGCAGGCCCCACCAGCCTGAGAAGGACCCATGCCCGGCACAGTCGCGGACCGAGCCGCCCCGCACGCCACCCCGGCGGACCTGGCCGTCCGCGACGGGCTGCTCGTGGCGCTGTCGTTCGCCACCGGGGTCTATGAGGCGATCTGCTTCCTGACCTTCGGGAAGGTCTTCACCGCGGCTCAGACCGGAAACCTGATCCTGCTCGGCATCGGTGTCGCGGGGACCCGCGAGCCCGCCGGGCCGAACCCGGTCACCGTCCTCATCGCCCTGGCCGCGTTCGCCGCCGGCGCCGCGGCGGCGATGCCGATCCTGAGGGCCTTCGACGGCGACAAGGAGATCGATGACACCGACGTCTTCCAGGCCTGGCCCCGCCGGGTCTCGGTCACGCTGGCCATCGCGCTGGTCCTGCAGATAGGCTTCCTGGCCCTCTGGGTCACGGCCGCCTCGCCCGCCGCCCTCGCCTACCCCCTGATCGCCCTCAGCGCGGTCGCGATGGGCCTGCAGATGAACGCCATCCGCTCGCTGCACGTGCCCGGCATCTCCGCCACCGCCTTCACCGCCGGCTACATCGAACTGGCCAGCGGCCTGACCACCTGGTCGCTCACCGCACACTCGGCGCGGCGCCTGACCGCCACCATCGCCAGCCTCGCCGCCGGCGCCTGCCTCGGCGACTGGATGCTTAGCCACGCACACCGTTACGCACCGGTCGTGCCGGTGATCGTCATCGCGGCTGTGACCGCGATCGGCTCGGCAGCCCTGAAACCGCGAGAGCCAAGACTGGACTAGCACCCGCCGGCAAATCACCAGGATTGCATGACGCCGATTCACCAAGCCGGGCGTAACGCTTTAGCGCAGGGCCGATGGCGGCCGTTAGGGAGTTGGGCGTGCTCCATTCCTGCCGGCCTGGCTCCGTCCGGATCCTGCACCGGCCCGGCGATAGTCGTTGCTGCGGCCGAGCCGCAGGCAGGAAACCGCCTCACCAATGGCGGTCCGTTAACCATGTCGGGGAGGTCCGATGGCGGTTCCGCTGTCCGCCCGCTCAGTGGCTGCGGTGATCGGCGGCCTGCTTGTCCTGGCTGCGTGGATTAGCGTGATCGAGACGCTGATCGTCCCCCGCCGGGGAGGCGGCGGGCTGGCCCGCAGGGTGGCCCGGATCGTGAACGGAGCCTTCCGCCTGGCGGCCGGCGTGACCGCCGACTACCAACGGCGTGACCGGGTTCTCGCCAGGCAGGCGGCGGCGACTTTGCTCACCCTGCTGGCAGCGTGGCTGGGAATCGCGCTCATCGGATACTGGCTGCTGATGTGGCCGCTGGTCAGCGGCGGCATCGGGAAGGCGTTCACCGTGGCCGGGTCCTCCTTGTTCACCCTCGGGTTCGCCGAGCCGACTGGGACCCCGCCCTCGCCGGCCGTGTTCGCCGCCGCTGTCACCGGCCTGGTTATCGTCACCTTGCAGATCGCCTACCTGCCGACGTTGTACGCGGCGTTCAACCGGAGGGAGACCGAAGTCGCGCTGCTCAACGCGCGGGCCGGAGTCCCGTCCTGGGGTCCGGAGCTGCTGGCGCGCACCCACTACGCGCTGGGAACCGGGGTATCGACCCTGGACACGCTGCCCGGCCTGTACGCCCAGTGGGAACGCTGGGCGGCTGACGTGACCGAAAGTCACACCACCTACCTTCCGCTGGTGCGCTTCCGGTCGCCCCGGCCGCTGTCCTCCTGGGTGACCGCGCTGCTGGCGGTGCTGGATTCCGCCGCGCTGTTCCTGGCGCTGTCGCCCGGCTCCGCGCCGGTGGTGCCGGCCCGGCTGTGCCTGCGTAGCGGGTTCATCTGCTTCCGCCAGGTCGCGCTGGCGCTGGGATTCGAGCTGCCCGAGGAACCGGGTCCCGGCAGCCGGATCACCCTGAGCTACCAGGAATTCCTGGACGCGGTAGAACGCCTGCGCGCGGTGGACTTCCCGATCGAGCGCGACCCGGCCGAG
>JASIGD010000233.1 GCA_030045295.1 Streptosporangiaceae bacterium | reverse complement strand
CGCCCGCCGGCTTCGCCATGTGGGGAAAGTCACGATTTGCGTGTTTCCTGCCCGGGCTGGGCAGGCAGCGGCCCGGTGTGAATAAGGTGTAGTTTCCGTGCCCGGAAGGTGTGCCCCGGCCGGCAGGCTCATGGCTGGAATGCCTGTGACAGTAGTTCTGGCTTGCCTGGGCACAGTGAGCGATGAGGGATGACGGTGAGTCAGGCGGAGACGATGACGACCATACCGCTGGTGGACGTGCGGGCTGCGCACGCTCAGGTAGCGGCGGAAATCCAGGCGGGCTTCGAGGAGGTCATGGGCACCGCCGCCTTCATCAACGGCGAGGTGGTGGCGGCTTTCGAGCGAGAGTACGCAGCTTTCACGGCCGTCGCGCACTGCGTTGGGGTGGCCAACGGAACCGACGCGCTCGAGCTGGCCCTGCGCGCGGCCGAGGTGCCCGCCGGGGCCGAGGTGATCATGCCCGCGAATACCTTCGTCGCGACCGCGGAAGCCGTCATCCGCGCTGGCGCCCGTCCGGCGTTCATCGACGTGGATCCCGATTACCTGCTGCTCGATCCAGGATGCCTGCAGGCGGCCTTGAACCAGCAGACCGGGGCCGTGATCCCCGTGCATCTGTTCGGCCAGATGGCGCCGATGGCCGCCATTGCCGACGTCGTCGCCCAGCGCGGGACCGTGATCATCGAAGACGCCGCCCAGGCACATGGCGCAACCCAGGACGGCCGGTCGGCCGGTTCGTTCGGCTTGCTGGCCGGGGTGAGTTTCTACCCCGGCAAGAATCTCGGCGCCTACGGCGACGCCGGGGCGGTGCTGACCGATTCATCCGAGCACGCACGGCGGATTCGCCTGCTCGGCGACCATGGATCCGAGCGTCGCTACGAGCACCTCACTATCGGGTTCAATTCCCGGCTCGACACCCTGCAGGCGGTGGTGCTGCGGGCTAAGCTTCGCGGACTCGCGGCCGGCAACCAGGCGAGGCGGCGGGCGGCGGGCCGTTATGACGAGTTGCTCGCCGACCTAGCGGAGGCCATCCTGCCCCGGACTGCGCCCGGCAATGAGCACGTCTGGCATCTTTATACGATCAGGGTCCCGCACCGGGACGAAGTCCTGCGCCGTCTGCACGACGATGGAATTGGCGCCGGGATCCACTACCCGGTGCCCGTTCACCTGCAGCCAGCGTTCCGGCACCTCGGCTACGGGCCCGGCGACTTCCCGGTCGCCGAGGCCGCCGCGGGGCAGTTGCTGTCGCTGCCGCTCTACCCGCAGATCACCCGAGAGCAGCAGGTCAGGGTGGCCGACGCCGTCCGGCGCGCGCTCATGTAGCTGGGCTTGGGCGCCGGAACTGGCTAGATCAGACCTTGTCCGGTCGGCGATACTCGCCGTTGCCTTGTGCCCGCTGGAACGGGTACGCCTCGCGCCCGTTTACCGGACGCCGCTCGGGTCCTTGCTGGTGCCGGTCTGTTGCGGGCTCTTGCTGATGCCTGCCCGATGAGGAGTTCCCGCCCTGCCCTGTGGCCCGGTGACGGCCTACGTAGCCCCGGCGGCTGGAGAGCCGGTCCGAGCGGGCGGGAGCGGGGGAATCCGGCGCTGCGACCTGCCGCGGTGCACTGGTCGGCCGTGCTATCGCACCAGGGCGCCGCCGGAGGGCGCCCAGGACCGTAGGAAGGCGCACGACTGCTATGAAAGTATCGGCCACGATGCACGCGACGCCTACCCCGTTGAGTCCGAGCCGCCCGAACAACAGCCAGCAGCCGCCGAGGACGAGAACGGAATTAGCGAGCTGAGTCAGCGTCGCACGAATGGGCTTGCGAGCGATACGGTCGAGCGAGAAAGCGATGGTCGAGATGCAGAAGGGAAGGAGGGTCAGGGCCAGCAGCTGGAAGAGCACGACCGTGCTGGCGACGTAGCTGCCCCCGTAAATCCTCAGGATGAGCGGTGCTCCGAATACCAGTACAATCGTCGCCGGTATCATGACAAGCGCGCACCTCTTAAGCGCGCCGAGGGTGAGTTCTTGCAGCCGGTCAGGTGCCGCGGAGGCTTCGACGAGCAGGCCGGTCGAAAAACTTATTCCCAGGGCTGCCACGCCGGACGTAATCAAGCTGGCGATGTAGAAGCTGGCCGTAGCTGCGGGTCCGAGGACGGTTATTACCAGCAGCGGGAGTGCGTTCGCGGTGACCTGACTGCAGATCACGCCCAGATAGTCGACGGAGGCAAAACGCGCGAAGTGGCGAACCCGCATCCCCGGGACCGTGTCGCGTGGGTCGCGGTCCTTGAGGTATCGGAAGATCATCCAGTTAATGATCGGGATCAAAAAGATCAGCGGGCTCATCCAGGACACGAGGATGTCTGTCGAGCCGAGCAGCTCTACTCCTACCACCAGCAGGGCCAGCTTCGCCAAGGCGTAGATCACATTTTCCACCGGGACGACAACGGCATGCTGGAGACCGACAAGCGCCGTATCCTGCAGGGTAAATATCTCCCAGACGACAACTGACACTACGAAGAGGACGGCAAGAAAGACCGAACCGCCCAGGAAATGCCATTCGGAGCTGAGTCTGGGCAGGACGGTGACAAATATCACGCTCCCGGCCAGAGCCGTCAGCGAAGTCGCCAGATAGCTGAATATGATCAGGCGTCCCGCCGATATCGCCCCCATCTGAGGCAGGAACCGCATCAGCGTGTTGCCCAGATTGAGCTGGGAGAGGGTGGCCACGAGCATCAGCCCGGAGATCAGTGCCGTGGCGCGGCCCAGGGCCTCGGGACTGAACAGGCGGGCCGCGACAGCCCAGTAAGCCGCGCCGATGAGGTTTGTCCCTAGCGTGTTCGCGACCAGGGCGTAACTGCCGCGGTAAGCGGGGTCGCGCAGCGCTGAGAAAACGCGGGCGACCGGGTTCAGGGCTTCAGGGACCGGCGCAGGGCGAGGAGTCTGGGGCTCTGGGCCAGGCATGATGGGACCCCCGTCGGCGCCCGGCAAGGGGATCGTGAGCCTGTCGTCGACCCAGTAGTCGTAGGTGCCGGCAGGCTGCATGGGTTTCCCAGTAGCCCTAGGCGGTCCCGACTTCACACCGTCAGGGTAACCGGACTTCCACGGCAGGTAGAGAAGAGCGGACCTGATCGATTCGGTTCTGGCTGGTCATGGGGCTTTCACTTGCCGAAGACACCAGCTGCCGGATTGGCGTAATCTGCTTTCGCGGCACGACGCCACCCGGGGAACGACCGCTCAGCAGGAAAATCGGCCAATGTCAACATTTCACCGGGTCCGCGCGTCTAACATGCGTAGGACGCCAGGCCAAACGGGACCTGAGGGGCCGTTCCCGCTGAGTTTGAGCGGGAGTGTGCCGAGTTGCTGTCGGCCCGCAGGTGGCCGGGTGAAGATTACGACGGCGCAGCTTGACGACGCCGTAACCATGCGGGAGTGCCATGATTTCTGAGCGCGACGTCAGCCCGATTGGCATCGCGGTGGTGGGCGCGGGCTACTGGGGGCCGAACCTGGTGCGGAACTTCGCCGGCTCGTCGCAGTATCGCCTTGCCTGGCTGTGCGACATCGACAAGTCCCGCGCGGTCCAGGTGCTCGGGCCGTATTCGACCGTCGGCGCGACCGATGACCTGGGCGTCGTGCTGGCCGATGAGCGGGTCGACGCCGTCGCCATCGCGACTCCGGCTGCCACCCACCGGGACATAGCGCTCGCGGCTATGCGCGCTGGCAAGCACGTGCTCATCGAGAAGCCGCTGGCCGCCACCTACGCCGACGGGCTCCGCCTGGTCGAGGAGGCGGATCGCGCTGGCCTGGTGCTCATGTGCGATCACACCTTCTGCTACACCCCGGCCGTTCGCAAGATCCGGGAGCTGGTGCACTCGGGCGAGATCGGCGACCTGCACTACTTCGACTCGGTGCGGATCAACCTGGGCCTGGTGCAGCCCGACATCGACGTACTGTGGGATCTTGCCCCACATGACATCTCCATCCTGACGTCAATCCTTCCTCCGGGGGTCGAGCCGCTGTCGGTCGCGACCCACGGGGCGGACCCGATCGGTGCCGGCCGGTCCTGCGTCGCCTTCGTGACAATTCAGCTGACGGGCGGGGCGATCGCTCATTTTCACGTCAACTGGCTGTCGCCCACCAAGGTCCGGACCACGATGATCGGCGGATCCAAGCGGGCCTTGCTGTGGGATGACCTCAATCCGCTGCAGCGGGTAACCGTCTTCGACCGAGGCGTGGACCTGGTGCCAGCGCAGGAGGCCGGGGCCGAGGACCGCCAGAAGGCGTCCGTCTTGTACCGGACCGGTGACCTCGTGTCGCCGGCGCTCAATGATTGCGAGGCACTGGCCAGCATGGTCGAGGAGTTCGCGGACTGCATCCGCACCGGCCGCGCGTCACTCACCGACGGGCGCTCCGGCCTGCGTGTCCTTGACATCCTCGAGGCGGCGTCGCGCAGCATCGCGCTGCAGGGAGCCCCGGTGGCGCTGCGCGGAATCCAGCCGGATCGGGTTGCGTCAGCTCCCGCGGTGTTCGGCGGGAGGAGTGCGAAGTGAGCCGCGTCGACGTCGTCGTCCCGTGCTATAACTTCGGCAGATTCCTCGGTGACTGCGTGGCCGGCGCTCTCGACGACCAGCCCGGCACCGACGTCCGGGTCCTGATCATCGACGACGCGTCCCAGGACGACAGCGCGGAGATCGCGCAGAAGCTCGCGGCCGCCGACGACCGGGTCAGCGTGATCGTCCATCCCGTCAACCGGGGCCATATCGCCACATTCAACGAGGGCGTGCTCGACTGGGCGGACGCAGATTACTGCGTGCTGATCTCCGCGGACGACAAGCTCACCCCCGGAGCGCTGCGCCGGGCCGCCGACCTCATGGACGCGCGGCCCGAGGTGGGCTTCGTCTACGGCGGCGTGGTGGGCTTCCACGACGGCGAGGAGCTGCCGCCCGCCCGGACGACGCCCTCCCGCCACCCGAAGACCTGGTCCGGCCACCAATGGCTCGAGCAGCGCTTCAAGGAGGCGCATACCTGCGTCTTCTCACCCGAGGTGGTCATGAGGACCTCCGTTGTGCACCGCGTGGGCGGCTTCAACCCGGATCTGTACCACACATCGGACGTCGAGATATGGATGAAGCTGGCCACGTTCGCGGATGTCGGATACGTCTTCGCGGACCAGGCGTACAAACGCGAGCACACCGAGCAGATGTCGGGCGTGGTCGACGACCTGCTGCACCTCGAGCAGCGGCGGGTCGCGTATGAGGCCGTCCTGAAGCGCTACGGCGACGTGCTGCCCGACGCGGCCAGGCTTTCCGATATGGTTCACCGCGAGCTGGCGAAGGAGGCTTTCTGGGTCGCCGCCCGCGCGTATGACCAGGGCCAGACGGCCACGGTGCCGGTGAAGGACCTGGAGGCGTTCGCGTTCGACTGCTGGCCCGACGCGGCCAGCCTGGGCACCTACCGCAGCCTCCAGTGGCGCCGCCGGGTCGGGCCCGCCATCATGCCGTACCTGCGGCCGCTGGTCTGGCCGCGGCTGCTGGCGCGCCAGGTGCTCGAGTCCAGGCGCCAGCTCAGGGACAGGTGGACCTAGGCCCGGACGGACATAGAGATGCTGGAGTGTCATGATTTCTGAGCACGACGTCAGCCCGACTGGCATCGCGGCGGCGGGCGCCTGGGTCGCGTCGCAGGTCGGCGCGCTAGCTGGCCAGGGAAGCGGGACATGAGCCGGGTCGACGTCGTCATCCCCTGTTACAACTACGGCAAGTTCCTCGGCGACTGCGTGGCCGGCGCTCTCGACGACCAGCCCGGCATCGATGTCCGGGTCCTGATCATCGATGACGCCTCCACGGACGACAGCGCGGACATCGCCGAGAAACTGGCTGCCCCGGACGACCGGATCGAGGTGCGAGTACACGAGGCGAACCGGGGCCACATAGCCACCTTCAACGAAGGCGTCCTCGATTGGGCCGACGGTGACTACTGCGTCCTGATATCCGCGGACGACCGGCTGGCGCCAGGCGCCCTGCGCCGGGCCGCCGACCTCATGGACGCTCACCCCGAGGTGGGCTTCGTCTACGGCAACGTAGTGGAATTCCGCGGCAGTGAGCCGCCGCGGCCCGCCCGGACGGAGTCCCGGGGACAGGCCATCTGGCCAGGTCACTGGTGGCTCGAGCGACGATTCCGCGAGGCGACGGCCTGTACTTTCTCGCCCGAGGTCGTGGTCCGGACGTCCGTCCAGCATCAGGTCGGCGGCTACAACCCGGACCTTCACCACACGTCCGATGCCGAGATGTGGATGCGGCTGGCGGCGTGCTCCGACGTGGCCTTCATCCGCGCAGATCAGGCCTTCTACCGCAGGCACGACCAGAACATGTCGCTGGAGCTCGGCAACCCGCTGGTCAGCCTGAGCCAGATGCGGGCTGCCTTCGAAGGCGTCCTCCGACAATGCGGCGATACGCTGCCCAATGCGGCCGAACTCTCCGCCGCCGTGCACAAGCGGCTGGCCAGGGAGGCTCTGTGGAACGCCACCCGCGCCTACGACCGCGGCCGCACAAACCGGGTGCCGGTCGATGGGCTGGTCGCGTTCGCGTTCGATTGCTGGCCGGGCGCCGCCCGGCTCGGCGTCTTCCGTGGCCTGCAGCTGCGGCGGCGGATCGGGTACCGTGTCATGCCCTACCTCCAGCCGCTCATCTGGTCCGCTGTCGTGCGTCATGTGAAGGACCGGTGGCGGTGGCACCGCAAGCTGCGGCGCGGTATCTGACCCGACGAACAGTTACGAGATGAACCAAGAAGGGACACCGTGATAGCAGGAGAGCGCTACCTGGTCACTGGAGGAGCAGGCACGATCGGCTCGACGATCGTCGATCAGCTCGTCGCGGCGGGTGCCGATGAGATCATCGTGCTGGACAACCTCGTCCGCGGTCGCCGGGCGAACCTGGCCCAGGCGCTGACATCCGGCCGGGTGCGCCTGGAGGAGGGCGACATCCGCGACACCGGCCTGGTGCGGCAGCTGATGAGCGGGATCGACGTCGTGTTTCACCAGGCAGCCATCCGCATCACGCAATGCGCGTCCGAGCCGAGGCTGGCCCTCGAGGTCCTGGTCGACGGCACCTACGAGGTCGTCGAAGCCGCTGCCGATGCGGGCGTTCGAAAGGTCGTCGCCGCATCCTCCGCGTCCGTGTACGGGCTGGCCGACCATTTCCCGACCACCGAACGCCAGCATCCGTACGGCAACGACACGCTCTACGGCGCCGCCAAGACGTTCAACGAGGGGCTGCTGCGCAGCTTCCACGCGACGCGGGGCCTGGATTACGTGGCGCTGCGCTACTTCAACGTCTACGGGCCACGGATGGACATTCATGGCCGCTACACCGAGGTCCTGGTCCGGTGGATGGAGCGGATCGAGGCGGGCCAGCCGCCGCTCATCCTCGGCGACGGCTTGCAGACGATGGACTTCGTCTATACCGAGGACATCGCCCGGGCGAACCTGCTGGCCGCGACCAGCGACGCCACCGACGAGGTGTTCAACATCGCCAGCGGTACCGAGACCAGCCTCATCGAGCTGGCCGGGGCGCTGCAGCGGGCCATGGGCAGCGACCTGGGCCTGGAATTCGGCCCGCCGCGGGGTGTCAACGGTGTCACGCGGCGGCTGGCGGACACCTCCGCCGCGGCACGCCGGCTCGGCTGGAAGACCGAGATCGGGCTGGACGAGGGACTGTCCTGCCTCGTGGCCTGGTGGCGGGGCCAGCGATGATCCCGGTCATCCGCCCGGTGCTCGGCGCCGAGGAAGCAGCAGCGGCAGCCGAGGCCATCACGTCCGGCTGGGTTGCGCAGGGTCCGCGGGTCGCGGAGTTCGAGGCCGCGTTCGCCGAGGCGACGGGCGCCGGGCACGCCGTGGCGGTTTCCTCCTGCACGGCAGGCCTGCACCTGGCGATGATCGCGGCGGGCGTCGGCGCCGGGGACGAGGTCGTCGTTCCGTCGCTGTCGTTCATCGCCACCGCGAACGCAGCACGCTACGTCGGCGCCGAGGCGGTATTCGCCGACGTGGATCCGGCGACGCTGAACCTCACCCCGGCCACGGTGGAGCCGCTGCTGACCGAGCGGACGCGGGCGGTGATCCTGGTCGACCAG
Organism: Streptosporangiaceae bacterium; assembly: GCA_030045295.1. The sequence continues at coordinate 3,867 of JASIGD010000233.1, read as the reverse complement.
GCCGGCGTCCCGGCGGACCTCGACGCGATGCGTGCGCTGTGCGATCCGCGTGGCATCACAGTGGTGGAGGACGCCGCCTGCGCGGCCGGGGCGACCTACCGCGGCCGGCCGGCCGGCGCGGGAGCCGGCCTCGCGGCGTTCTCCTTCCACCCCCGCAAGCTGCTCACCACCGGCGAGGGGGGCATGATCATCACTCCCGACCCGGACCTGGCCGCTAGGCTGCGCCGCCTGCGCGAGCATGGTATGAACGTCAGCGCGGCCGCCCGGCATGCCGAACGCCAGCCGGTGATCGAGCGTTATATGGAGGTCGGTTACAACTACCGGATGACCGACGTGCAGGCGGCGATCGGTCTCGTGCAGCTTCGCCGCCTCGGTGACATCATCGCCAGGCGCCGGCAGCTGGCGCAGCGGTACCAGCGGCTACTCGGCCAGATCCCCGGCCTGCGGATGATCGCCGATCCGGAGTATGGCACCACGAACTTCCAGTCGTTCTGGGTCGCGCTGCCTCGAGAGTTCCCCGTGACCAGGAACGACCTGCTGCAGCGACTGGCCAGCGCGGGAATCTCCGCTCGCCGGGGAATCATGGCCGCGCACCTGGAACCCGCCTACGCGGGCTACCGTGGCGTCGCCGATCTCCCGGTGACCGAGCGGCTGTCCTCCTGCAGCGTCATTCTCCCGCTGTTCCATCAGCTCGCGCGGGACGAGCAGGACCAGGTGATTTCCGCGATGTTCGACGCCGCGGGCCTGCCCTTCCCGGCGGACCGGGAGCCGACGACCTCGGCAGCCGGGTGAACCGGGCGGCGGTGCAGCTGAGGAGCCTGTGATCATTGACGTAGAGGCAAGGGACCAGGAAAGGCAAGGGCCATGAGCCTGCAGTCGGTTCGCCGAAGGCTGGGTGTTTACCACCCGCGTCGCGTCGCCTACAAAGGTGCCGTCTGGGGCAGGCTCTGCGCCGAGCGCTGGGCTCTGGCCGCGTCGCAGCGTGCCGCGGGCCGGCCCAGCCCGGTGCGGCGCGGCCGGATCCTGACCTATCACTCGATCGGGACGCCGACGTGCGGCGTCAACGACGTGCGGCCGCGTGACTTCGAACGTCATCTGCAGATCGCCGTGGACGACGGCTGGAGCTTCGCCACGCCAGCCGAGGTGATCGCCGAGCCGGACAAGCCCCAGCTGGCGCTGACCTTCGACGACGGGATGGCCAGCGTCCTGGCCAACGCGCTGCCCGTACTGCGTCATCATGGCGTTCCCGCCACGGCGTTCGTGGTCACCGGGTGGGCCGACGGGCACATCCCGGACGACTGGCGGCAGGTCGTGCTCGACTGGCAGGGAGTGAGCGCGCTGCAGGACGGCGGGATGACCCTGGCCAGCCACTCTGTCACCCACCCAGACTTCGCCCGGCTCGAGCCCGCCGACGCACGCCGAGAACTCGAGGTCTCCCGGGAACGGCTGCGCCGGGTGCTGGGCGTCGAGACCAGCGAGTTCGCCATCCCTCTGGGCCAGTCAGGTAACTGGGATCCCGCGGCGGCGCAGGCTGCGGCCGAGGTCGGCTACACGGCGGTCTACGCGCAATGCGTCAACTCCCGTCCCGAGGGAACTATCGCCCGTACGTTCATCACCAGGATCGACCGGCCGATGCTGTTCCGCGCGGCGCTGGCCGGCGCTTACGACGACTGGGAAGAATGGTACTGACCAGCCTCGCTGTCAATTCGAGCACGAATTATCAGCTGAAAGCCGGTCAGAAAACTGTATGAGTCTGTTGCGCTGCCCGGCGCGCGAGTCCCAGAATATACCAGTTTGTCCGGTAAACCCGCGAACTTAGTCGTTTGCGCCTTGTCGTGAATCGGCGGGAATGAGCGACGAATCCCGATTTGGCCGTTATGATCGGCCGAAGACCCTGAGTTGAGTAAACTCGCGGCTATCCAGCCGCGTCTCAACCTAAACTACTAGGTGTCGTAAGTACCGAAGTTCCCGCTTGCGGGACCAGCAGGCGCGGTTCACGCACTGGCTGGATAGTGCATTTGTCCCCGCGTCTAAATTTTCCCGCTGACGCACAAACGGCCTGAGCCATGACATTTGAGGAACGGGATGGAATTCTCGCTGAGCGCCGAGCAGCGTGAACTGAAGGAGGCCGCGGCCGCCTTCGCCCGCGCCAAGCTCAACCAGGACCTGGCGAAACGAGAGGAGGCAGGGGAGTTCCCCCTGGAGGCCTGGCAGGCCTGCGCTCGGTTCGGGATCCAGGGCCTGCCGGTCCCCGCCGAGCTGGGCGGCGGCGGCAGCGACATCCTGACGACGGTCCTGATCATGGAGGCCCTGGGCTACGGCTGCCACGACAACGGGCTCATATTCTCGCTCAACGCGCAGATGTGGAGCATCGAGCTGCCGCTGGTCAAGTTCGGCACGCCAGCACAGCAACAGGCCTACCTGCCCGGACTGGTGTCCGGGGACCTCATCGGCGTCCACGCGATGACCGAGCCCGATTCCGGCTCCGACGCGTTCAGCATGCGAACCCGCGCCGAGCGCCACGGGGAGCACTACCTTCTCAACGGGACCAAGCTGTACATCACCAACGCCCCGGTCGCCGACGTGCTGCTGGTCTTCGCCGCCGACCCAGGCCGGCCCAAGCCGGCCGGCATCTCCGCGTTCCTGGTCGACAAGGGCACGCCCGGGTTCACCGTGAGCCGGGACCTGGACAAGATGGGCCTGCGGACCTCGCCGATGGGCGAGGTCGTGCTGGCCGACTGCCTCGTCCCGGCCGAGAAACGGCTGGGTCCAGAGGGAGCGGGGATGGCCATCTTCAACTCATCGATGGGGTGGGAACGGAGCTGCATCCTGGCCAGCGCCCTGGGCGCCATGCAGCGCCAGCTTGAGACGTGCGTGGAGTACGCGCGAGCGCGAAAGCAGTTCGGTCAGGCCATCGGGAAGTTCCAGAGCGTGGCCGACAAGGTGGCCGACATGTACCTGCGGTTGGAGGCCGCCCGGCTGCTTGTCTACCAGGCGGCGTGGCTCGCCCAGCAGGGCAAGCCCGCCGTGGCCGAGGCGGCTGCGGCCAAGCTGTTCACCAGCGAGGCGTGGGTCGCCTCCAGCCTGGACGCGATCCAGATCCACGGGGCCTACGGCTACATGAAGGAAGCCGGGATCGAGCGCGACCTGCGGGACGCGGTCGCAGGCACCATCTACTCGGGAACCTCGGAGATCCAGCGGGTCATCTTGTCCCGGATGCTGGGCCTGTGAGCCAGCGCCGGAGCCGGTGACCGGCCAGGGGGGAAGGCATGGCATATCTGCTGCAGCACCTGTTGACCGACAGCGCAGCGCGACGGCCGGACCGGCCCGCGGTGGCAGCGGGAGGACTGTCCCTGACCTACGCCGAACTGGACAAGCTGAGTAACCAGGTAGCCCGCGCCCTGCTCGCTCAGGGCGTGGCGCCGGGTGATCGCGTGGGGGTCCTGGCCCCCAAGTCGGCCGCCTCGGTGGTGGGCCTATTCGGGGCGCTGAAGGCCGGGGCGGGCTATGTCCCGCTCGACCCGGGCTCACCCGCCGGGCGGCTGTCGGGAATCATGCGCGACAGCGGCATCGCGGTGGTCCTGGCCGACCCGGCCCGGGCGTCGGCCGCGGCCGCCCTGGCCAGCAGCGTCCCCCAGCTTCGCAGCGTGATCGTGGTGGGCCCGCTGTGGGGGCAGGAGGGCGGCCCGGCAACCGAGGCGGCGCCCGCAGGCCTGGCCGTGCTGCCGTGGGAGGCAGTACAGGCCGAACCGGGCACCCCGGTGGCCGCGGACTCGGCGATCGAAACCGACCTGGCCTACCTCCTGTACACCTCGGGGTCGACCGGCACCCCGAAAGGGGTCATGATCTCGCACCGCAACTCACTCA
>JASIGD010000024.1 GCA_030045295.1 Streptosporangiaceae bacterium | reverse complement strand
GGCCGGGGTCCACGCGGCTGACGCCGCCGCGTCGTCGGCCCGCACACACCAGGTCTGCTGCTCGTCAGCCTCAGTCGCCACGGCCTCGTTCACCTGGGGATTATTCGTGCACGCGCAGACCAGCCACGCCTGCGCGCAGTCGCCGTTCTGGTAGGCCCGCGGCACCCAGCCGATCCGGCCGGTCGCGGCCAGGTCCTCAAGAGAGACCGTGGCTCGCGGAGAGATCAGCACAACGTCGGCTCCGGTGTCGAGCAGCGCGGGGACCCGGCGGGCCGCGACCGCTCCCCCGCCGACGACGACGACGCGGCGGCCCCGCAGGCGGAGTCCCAGCAGGTACGGGTCCATGAACTCCTCGCTCTCCTGAGCTAACGGCGTGGTCGGCTCTAGGCGATGTCTACACGACGACGCGACTATCTAAGACGCGGTTGGCGCCGTTGGCGCGGTTGGCGCGGTTGGCGAGAGCGCCGTCAAACAACACCAGTCTCCTCAGCACACAGGACCCACAGTCAGCCGCCAACAACGGGGTGGATTCGGGTTCTTGGGTTGATCGGGTACCCCATAGGCACCCCAATCCACCGCATAGCCCCGATCGATCTCGTTATCCGCACGCAGAAGCAACGGCCGGACGAAGACAGCCCGGTGGTGTACTCGGCCTGGGTGGCTGCACCACCTGATGACAGCCGCCCTACAGCTTGTCGGCCACGCCGGCGGAATCGAAGGTGGCGACGTCGCGCAGGGCGCGCGCCGCGCTTTGCACCAGTGGAAGCGCCAGCAGGGCACCGGTACCCTCGCCCAGGCGCAGGCCGAGGTCGACCAGCGGGCGCAGCCCCAGGTGGTCCAGGGCAATCGCGTGTCCGGGCTCGGCGCTGCGGTGGCCGGCGAAGCAGGCGGCGATCGCGTCGGGCGCGAGGGCCGCGGCGGCTAGCGCGGCGGCGCCTGCGATCACCCCGTCCAGGATCACGGGGGCGCGCAGCGCGGCGGCGCCCAGGATGAACCCGGCCAGGGCGCCGTGCTCGAAGCCGCCCAGCGCCGCGATGACGCCTACCGGGTCGGCCGGATCCGGCCGGTGCCTGGCCAGGCCGCGGCAGACGACATCGACCTTCCGCGCGTAGGTGGCAGCGTCGATCCCGGTGCCGCGGCCGGTCGCCTCGGCCGGGTCGGCCCCGGTGAAGGCGCAGATCAGCGCGGCCGAGGCGGTGGTGTTGGCGATGCCCATGTCGCCGGTGAGCAGGCAGCGGTTGCCCGCGGCGACCAGGTCGCGGGCGATCTCGATGCCGGTCGTCAGCGCGGCCACCGCCTGGTCGCGGGTCATGGCGGGTCCTTCGGTGAAATCGGCCGTGCCCGGCGCGATCTTGCGCGGCAGCAGGCCGGGCACCGGGTCAAGCTGAGCGGCGACCCCCACGTCGACGACCGTGACCTCGGCGCCGACCTGGGACGCGAAGGCGTTGACCACCGCGCCGCCGGCCAGGAAGTTGGCCACCATCTGAGCGGTCACCTCCTGCGGCCACGGGCTGACGCCCTGCGCGTGCACGCCGTGGTCCGCGGCGAAGACCGCCACGCAGGCCGGCTCGGGCAGCGGCGGAGGGCAGCTGTGCGCCAGGCCCGCCAGCCGGACCGACACGTCTTCGAGCAGGCCGAGCGAGCCCCGTGGCTTGGTCATCCGGTCCTGCCGCTCGGCGGCGGCGGCCATCGCGGCCGCGCCCGGCGGGGCGATCCCGGCGATCACCTCTGCAAGTGGGTCCACTGGTTCCTCCCCTGGGAGTCCGCGGCGGCCGAACTCCTCGGCGTGCACCGCCCACGACACCAGCCGGCGGCGCGCCCAGCCGGCGGTCGCGAGTTCCGGTTCCGGCGCGAAGTCCGTCACGTAGCCCACGCACAGGTAGGCGATTACCTCGAGGTGCGCGGGCAGCCCGAGCTCGGCGGCCAGTTCGCGCTCGTCGAAGAAGCTCACCCAGCCGACGCCGAGGCCTTCGGCCCGGGCCGCCAGCCAGAGGTTCGCCACCGCCAGCACGGTGGAGAACTCCGCGGTCTGCGGCTGGACGTGCCGGCCGAGAGTATGCCGGCCGCCCCGGGTGCGGTCGCAGCTGACCACGATGTTGACCGGGGTGTCGAGGATCGACTCGATCTTCAGCCGGTCGAACGCGCGGGCCCGCGCGGCGGGCAGGTCCGCCGCAAACTGGTCACGGTGCGTACGGGCCAGGGCGGCGATCCGTTCGCGACGGTCCCGGTCGGTGATCACGATGAAGTCCCACGGCTGCGACAAGCCCACCGACGGCGCCTGGTGCGCCGCGGCGAGCACCCGCCCCAGCACGTCGGCCGGTACCGGGTCGGGCCGGAATCCCCGCCGGACGTCCCTGCGCTCGGCGATGACCCGGTACACGGCATCCCGCTGCACGGGCGGGTAGCGGTTAGCGTCATCTGCGGGCACGCTGGTGTCGCGCGGCTCGGCCCGGTCGCCGCCGGGGTCATCCACGGGCATCCTCCCCTTGGTCCTCTGCGGCGGTAGCCGCCCGGAGCAGGGCCTCGAACACGGCGATGGCGACCGCCGCGCCGCCCTTCTCCGAGACGTTGCTCACGGCGGGCAAGCCGCTCGCGCGCAGGGCGTCTTTCGCCCCGGCCGCGCCGACGAAGCCTACCGGGACGCCGACGACGAGGGCGGGCTCGACCTGCCGGCGGATGAGCTCGCCGAGCACGTCGGGCTCGCCGCCCACCAGCCAGATCGCACCGGGGCCGGCCTCGGTGTAGGCCAGCCGGGCCGCGGCCGCGGGGACCGCGATGTTCGCGGTGCGCGCCAGCCGGGCCGGCAGGGGGTCGGCTGCCTTGCAGATGACCGGGTAGCCGGTAACGCCCGACGCGATCGCGACCGTGTCCGCGACGACGCGGACGCCGCGCCGCAGCGCCCTGACCCCGGCGGCCAGCGTCGCCTCGTCGCAGACCAGGTCGGTGAAGTAGTCGAAGTCGGCGGTCGCGATGATGACGCGTTCGGTCACGGCCCGGCTGAGCGGAGGCAGCGCGCTCAGGTCGAGCCGTGACCGCAGGATGCGGTACGACTCGGTCTCGACGGGATCGGCCTGGTTCACGTCTTCAATGTTTATCGCGTCGTCCGGGCTGACTGCTACCGCCGGGTACACTGACCCCTGCCGTCGTCGGGCCGCCAGGCCGACACGCCGCGACGTTACCAGGCATTCACCAGGAAACTCTCAGCGGGTACGGGTAGCGTGAGCGAACGGAAACCGGTAGAACCGGATGGCCAGTCAAGCCGTTTGCGGGCCACCGGACATAAGGTGCGAGGCGACCGTTGGCCCGGCGCGCGCGACAACATGGCGTATTTAACCTGCTGAACGGAGCACGCATGGCGAATCGTTCCCGCGTCCTGGTGACCGGCGGGGCCGGATTCATCGGCCGCAGAGTGGTCCGTGCTCTGCTGGCCGAAGGACACGAGGTGACCGTGGCCGACCTGCGGGCGTTCCCGGACGCCGGGGTCCGCTCGGTAACCGGTGACCTGTGCGATCCCGGAGTGCTGGAGCGGGCCGTCGGCCCGGAAACTGAGGTCATCATCCACCTGGCTGCCATCACCTACGTGCTGGCCTCGGTGAACGACCCGGTCAGCACGTACCGGCTCAACGTCGACGCGACCGCCAGGCTGCTCGAGCTGGCCCGCGAGAACGAGGTGGGGACCTTCCTGCTGGCCTCGACCAACGCGGTTACCGGTAACGTCGGCAGCTCGGTGATCTCCGAGCGGACCGTGCTGCGCCCGCTCACCCCGTACGGCGCGACCAAGGCGGCGGCGGAGATGCTGCTCAGCAGCTACGCCAACTGCTACGGCATCACCGGGGCGGCGCTGCGGTTCACCAACGTCTACGGCCCGGGGATGACCGAGAAGGACAGCTTCGTGCCCCGGC
>JASIGD010000232.1 GCA_030045295.1 Streptosporangiaceae bacterium | reverse complement strand
AAGTCACGCGGGAACACCGTGGACCCGCTGGACTGGGTGGACAGGTTCGGAGCCGACGCGACCAGGTTCACCCTCGCCCGCGGCGCCAACCCGGGCGCCGACGTCGCGATCAGCGAGGAATGGGCGGCGGGCTCGCGAAACTTCTGCAACAAGCTATGGAACGCCGTCCGGTTCGCCCTGCTCAATGGCGCTCACGTCCCCGCTGCCCCGCTGAGCGCGGACACGCTCTCCGTGCCTGACCGCTGGATCTTGTCCCGGCTGTCAGCCGTGATCTCCGACGTGGACGAGCTGTTCGAGGCGTTCGAGTTCGGCAAGATCTGCGACATCCTGTACCACTTCGCCTGGGATGAGGTGTGCGACTGGTACCTGGAGCTGGCCAAGGTGCCGCTGGCCTCGGGTGACCCGCAGGTCGCCGGGACGACCAGGCAAGCACTCGGTTTCGTGCTCGACCGGCTGCTGCGCCTGCTGCACCCGGTCATGCCGTTCGTGACCGAGGAGCTGTGGACCGCGCTGACCGGTGAGGAGTCGGTCACGGTGGCGTCGTGGCCGGCGTTCCGCCAGCCGGACCCGGTCGCCGAGGCGGAGATCTCGTCGGTGATGAGGCTGGTCACCGAGGTCCGGCGGTTCCGCTCCGATCAGGGGCTGCGGCCCGGCCAGCGCGTCGCGGCCCGGCTGGTGGGCGTCGAGGGTTCGCCGCTGGCCCGGCACGAACAGTCGATCCGGTCACTGCTCAGGCTCGACCCTCCTGCAGACGGTTTCGCCGCGTCGGCGTCGCTGGCGGCCGAGGGTATCGCCGTCGAACTCGACGTGGCCGGCGCGATCGACGTCGCCGCCGAGCGCCGTCGGCTGGAAAAGGACCTCGCCGCGGCCAGGAGCGAGGCCGAGCAGGCCGCCCGGAAGCTGGACAACGCCGAGTTCACCGCGAAGGCGCCCGCCGAGGTGGTCGCGAAGACCCGCCGCCGCCTGGAGGCAGCCGGATCGGACATCACCCGCCTCGAGCAGCGCCTGGCCGCGATGCAAGGCGGACCCAGCACCTAGGCTGGCAGGGTGGACATCGAAACGCGGATGCGGGAGGTCGAGCAGGAGATCATCTCCCGGCGACCCGAACATTCCGTGGACCTCGCCTTGGACCGGATGACCGAACTGGTCGGACTGCTCGGCGACCCGCAGCGCGCGAGCCCGGTCATCCACATCACGGGTACCAACGGCAAGACGTCCACCGCCCGGATGGTTGACGCGCTGCTGCGCGCCCGCGGCCTGCGCACCGGCCGGTTCACCAGCCCGCACCTGGTCTCGATCCAGGAGCGGATCACCGTGGACGGCGACCCGGTCGACCCGGAGCGGTTCGTGGCGGCCTACGACGAGGTCATCCCGTACGTCAGGCTGGTAGACGAACGGCACCCGGCCGCAATGTCCTTTTTCGAGGTCCTCACCGGAATGGCCTTCGCGATATTCGCCGATACGCCGGTCGACGTGATGGTGCTTGAGGTCGGCGTGGGCGGCAGGCTCGATTGCACCAACGTCGCGGACGGCGTAGTCGCGGTCGTCACCCCGATCGCGATCGACCACACCAGGCTGCTCGGCAGCACGATCGAGGAGATCGCAGCGGAGAAGGCCGGCATCATCAAGCCAGGCGCGGTCGCGGTAATCGCGCAGCAGCCGCTCGGCGCGGCCGAAGTGCTGCTCCGGCGGGCGGCCGAAGTGGGCGCGGCGGTGGCGCGGGAGGGCCTGGAGTTCGGCGTGCTGAGCCGCGAGCAGGCGGTGGGCGGGCAGCAGCTGGCCCTGCGCGGCCTGCGCGGCACCTACGAGGACGTCTACCTGCCGCTGTTCGGCATTCATCAGGCGACGAACGCCGCGTGCGCGCTGGCCGCCGCCGAGGCGTTCGCCGGGGTGTCGGACGAGGCGGGCGCCGCCGGGCTGGACGCGGGCCTGGTGCGCGAGGCGTTCGCGAACGTTACCTCGCCGGGGCGGCTGGAGGTTATCAGGCGCAGTCCGACCATCATCATCGACGCCGCCCACAACCCCGCCGGGATGGCGGCGACGGTCGCCGCGGTCGAGGAGGCGTTCAGCTTTACCTACCTGTCCGGCGTCTTCGCGGCCAGCGGCGACAAGGACGTACCGGGCATGCTCGCCGAGCTGGAGCCGCTGCTGTCCGACATCGTGGTGACCCGTAATTCCTCGGACCGGTCGATGGACCCGGACCAGACCGCGGAGCTGGCGGCCGAGATCTTCGGCGAGGACCGGGTCCGATCGGCCGCCCGGCTCGACGACGCGATAGAGACGGCGGTCACGCTCGTCGACGAGGCGGCGGATGAAACCAGGCCGGGCGGCGGCGGCGTGCTCATAACCGGATCGGTCATCACCGCCGGCGACGCACGCAGGCTGCTCGGCCCGGCCGACGGCGAGCTGTCGCGCGAACCATCGGCCAGCCAGCCGGCCCGCCACTCGTTCACGGCCGCGGAGCTCTCATGAGCAGCCACGCGGCGCCCTCCCGGGACGAGAACCCGGCCCGCCTCGCGGAAGTCAGGCGAGACAGATGAAGCAACTGAGGCAACTGTGCGGCACCGTGCTCGTCATGGAAGCCGTCGTCATCGGACTCGCCATCCCAGTCGCCATTGTCTATGAGCACCTGCACCGCGGCATCGCGGTCGGCGTCGGCGGCGGCCTGGCCGTGTGCGCCCTGCTGCTGAGCGGGGTGGTCGGACGGCCCGGCATGGGCTGGGCGCTGGTGGCGGGTTCTGCCCTGCAGGTGCTGGTCATCGCCGCGGGGATCGTGGTGCCTGCCATGTACATCCTGGGCGCGATCTTCGCCGCGCTCTGGATCACCGGCATCTGGCTCGCCCGCCGCCTCCAGACCCCCGCCGCCCCCGGCGCCCGCGGCTCGTAGGGACCAAGCCAGGGCCGGGCCGCCGACACCCCCCTTCTGACCACGCGGCGCTGTGCGGTCGGCACCCCGGATGGTAGGTAAGCTTTGCCCGAGTGACGAATCGCATCATCGACGGGCGGCGTCTCGCTCACGCCAGGAGACCGGGCTCCCGGCCCGGAACCCGGTGAGCCGGCGTCACCGTTGTCCAGGCAGGAACTCCTCGCCGCCCGCGCGGCGCGGACCCGGTAAAACCCAAGATCAAGGCCCGGATCGGAAGGTTCCCGTTCCCGATGAGCAACGCACTGAAGTTCCTCGGCCGCGACATGGCGGTCGACCTCGGCACCGCGAACACGCTCGTTTACGTGCGGGGACGCGGCATCGTGCTGAACGAGCCTTCGGTAGTCGCGCTCAATACCAACAACGGCCAGATCGTTGCGGTGGGAGTCGAAGCCAAACGAATGATCGGCCGTACCCCGGGCAATATCGTGGCGGTACGCCCGTTGAAGGACGGCGTCATCGCCGACTTCGACGTAACCGAGCGGATGCTGCGGTACTTCATCCAGAAGGTGCACCGGCGCACCCACCTCGCCAAGCCGAGGCTGGTCGTGGCCGTGCCGAGCGGGATCACCGGCGTGGAGCAGAGCGCGGTGAAGGAGGCCGGTCACCAGGCCGGCGCCCGGCGCGTCTACATCATCGAGGAGCCGATGGCGGCGGCGATCGGCGCCGGGCTGCCCATCAACGAGCCGACCGGCAACATGGTGGTAGATATCGGCGGCGGCACCACCGAGGTCGCCGTGATCTCCCTCGGCGGCATCGTCACCTCGCAGTCCATCAGGATCGGCGGCGACGAGATGGACCAGGCGATCATGACGTTCGGGAAGAAGGAATACTCCCTCATGCTCGGCGAGCGGACCGCCGAGGAAATCAAGGTGGCCCTCGGCTCCGCGTTCCCCTCCGAGGACGAGCCGCACGCCGAGATCCGGGGCCGGGATCTGGTCAGCGGGCTGCCGAAGACCGTGGTGATCTCGGCGGCGGAGGTGCGCCGCGCGATCGAGGAACCGCTCAACCTGATCATCGACGCGGTCAAGACCACGCTGGATAAGTGCCCGCCCGAACTGGCCGGCGACGTCATGGACCGGGGTATCGCCCTGACCGGCGGCGGCGCCTTGCTGCGCGGGCTCGAGTCGCGAATCCGGGAGGAAACCGGCATGCCCGTGCAGGTCGCGGACAACCCGCTCGATTCCGTCGTGCTGGGTACCGGCAAGTGCGTCGAGGACTTCGATACCTTGCGTCAGGTGCTGGTGCCGGACACCAGGCGCTGACGGTGACGTGGGCCCCCGCGCGAGCCCGTCGTATCGGCCGCAGCGGGAGGGATGAGCAGCCGGAGGGATGAGGAGCCGCCGTGCATGACAGCCGCCGTACACGCCTGGTTCTCGGCGTACTCCTGCTCGTCGCGATCGCGCTGATCACGGTGGATTTCAGGGACGGCGGCACGTCCCCGGTGCGCAACGTCGGCGCGGATATCTTCGGGCCGGTCGAGCGGGTCACCCACGACGTCACCAGCCCGGTGTCCAGCCTCTTCGACTCGATCACCGGTGGTCCGTCCGCGCAGAACACGATCGCCAGCCTGCAGCGGGAGAACGCCGAGCTGCGCGCCCAGCTCAGCGAGGCCCAGCTGAGCAAGACCGCCAAGAAGCAGCTGGCCCAGCTGCTCCAGCTCGACGCCGGCGGCTACCGGATCGTCACCGCGAACGTGATCGCCGCCGGAGGCGATTACTCCGATACGGTCACGCTGGATGCCGGCCGCAATGACGGGATCGAGCCGGACGAGACCGTGCTGAACGGCACCGGGTTCGTCGGCACCGTCACCCAGGTGAGCGGGGACACCTCAACCGTCCTGCTCGCCGATGACGCATCATCGGTGGTCGGCGTGCAGATGGCGGGCGGCGGCGAGATCGGCGAGGCCACCGGGACCGGCAAGTCCATGTCCGGATCCGGGATGCTGCGGCTGAGCCTGTTCGGCACGAACACCGTGCTGCAACCCGGTCAGGAGGTCGTGACCTACGCCTCCATCAACGACCGGCCGGAGGTTCCGGGCGTCCCCATCGGCACCGTCGTCTCGGTTTCCAGCAGCGGGGGCTCGCTCACTCAGAACGCGCTGGTCCAGCCGTTCGTCAACTTCACCACGCTCGGCGTTGTCGGCATCGTGGTGCAGGTGCCACGGCAGGGGCACAGGGTCTCGATCCTCCCGCGGCCAGCGCCGACGGTCACCGTTACCGTCACCCCCAGCCGAACCGCTTCCGCGTCGGCCTCGACGTCCCCCGGAGCCCCTCAGCCCGGGGCTTCCCCGTCGGCGTCGGCGACGGGCGGAGGCTGAGGTGCGCGCGCTGTTTTCGTTCGCCATCGCGGCCGTCGCCGTCGTGGTGCAGGTCACGATCGTGGACCGGATCGCGTTTCCCGGCGGCACCGGGCCCGATCTGGTCCTGCTCACGGTGGCCGCGCTGGGTCTGGCGAATGGTCCGCTGGTCGGCGCGCTGGCCGGGTTCTGGGCCGGCCTCGCGCTGGACGTCGCCCCGCCCGGCAGCCACCTCGTCGGCCAGAACGCGCTGGTGTTCTGCCTGATCGGCTACTTGTGCGGGCTCGCGGCGGACCAGCCCGCCGGTGAGGGAGTTCCCGAGCAGGGGCATACGGCGCTGTTCGAGATCGTGGTCATGGCGGCGGCCGCCGTCTGCGGTGAGGCCCTGGCCTCCCTGCTCGGCGCCATGCTGAGCGACCCGCGGGTGACCTGGCCCGCGATCAAGCACGTGCTTCCGGTCGCCGTGCTCTACGACGTGGTGATGTGCCCGTTCGTGCTGTTCGCCGTCGCGGCGCTGTTGCGCGTGGTGCCGTCGCGCGACGATCGCGACCAGGCCGCATGGCCGAGCCTTGCGACCCAGCCACCTGTGCCCGGCGCGGTCAGGCAGGTCGGCACGGGGGACTCGCCGCGCCTGCGGCTGTCGGACCGCGGCAAGGGCGAGGGCTGGGTCGGCGGGGCGCGCGGCCAGGGCGTCAGCTGGCCCGCGGCCAAGCGTGAGCCCCGCCTCAACCTGGGCCGCAGCGGCTCGCTGTCCGGCGCCGCGCTCGGTGCGGCGTACGCGGCCAGCGGCACCCGCCGCGGTCCCGGGGCCCTCGGGGCACCGACGAAGTTGAGGGGCCTCAAGGGGTCCTCGAGCCTGCAGACCCGCACCGGGCAGGGCAGCGCGCTGGCCGGGATCAACGGTGGCCCGGTCAAGGTCCGGTTCGGCGCCCGGCCGCGCGCGGGGGTCCTCGGCGGCTCGCTGCTCGGCGGCTCGGTGTCGGGGACCGCCGCGCTGCAAAACTCCAGGTTCGGCCGGTCGCGGATGGGCAGGTCCCTGCTCGGCGGCTCGGTATTCAGCCGCTCGTCGTCCGTGTTGAACCGGCCGGCCCCGGCGAGCCGGTCGGCCCCGCTGGGCCAGTCGGCCCTGCTGGGCCGGTCGTCTTTCCTCGGCCGGTCGCCGTTCCTGGGCCGGTCATCGTGGCTGAGCAAGCCGTCCTCGTCGGGCCGCGGAATGCTGCGCCGGGGGGCGAGCGGCACCACCGAACACGCTCCCCGCTTCTCCAAGGGCAGCTCATTCGGCCGGCTGACCGCCGCTTTGCGCAGGTCGGCCCGGCCGTCCTCGACGCTGCCGAAGTCGCCGGGCCGGGGCTGGCTGCGCCGCACGTCATCGCGCAGCGGGGCCACCGGGAAAGGGGTCATGGGCCGGCGCAGCATGGGCCGCAGGGCCTTCAGCCGGGGCGCCTCCAGCCGAACCGCGCTCGGCCGGGGCTACACCGGCGGGAGCACGCCGCGGTTGCACATGCCTCGCCCGAAAGCCAAGCGGAGCAGGCGGACAGGAGGCTACCGATGAACGCGGCGTCGCGCCGCCGCCTTGTGCTCCTCTACCTGGTCGTGGCCGCCATGATCATCTCGCTCGGCGGCAGGCTGTGGTACGTGCAGGTGCTGAACAGCAGCACGTACAAGAACCTGGCCCAGCAGAACCAGACCAGGGACGTGATCGTGCCCGCGGTCCGCGGCCAGATCCTGGACGACGTCGGCAACCAGCTGGTCACCAACAACACGACTCTGACCGTCTCCGTGGACATGATGAACCTGTCCCAGCAGCCCTCCGGTGCCGCGCCCGTCCTGCACCGGCTGGCCTCGCTGCTCGGCATGTCCTACAAGCTGCTGACCGAGAAAACCCGGCAGTGCACGGTGGGCGTCCCGGCCCCCTGCTGGTCGGGCTCGCCGTACCAGCCCATACCGGTGGCCCAGCGTGTCCCGGACCAGGTAGCACTGCAGATCCTGGAGCAGCAGAACGAATTCCCCGACGTTACCGCGCAGGTCCAGCCGGTCACCACCTACCCTGAGCCCGACGGAGCCGACCCGTCCCAGGTGCTCGGCTACCTGCAGCCGATCACCGCGCAGGAGATCAAGAGCAGGCACCTGCAGGTGACCGGCTTCTCCGGCGTGGACCTAGTCGGCCAGTCCGGCCTCGAAGCCCAGTACGACAGCCAGCTCCGCGGCACGCCGGGAACCCAGGTGGTATCCGTCAACGCCGCCGGCGACGTGACAGGTACCGTCCGCCAGACCGCGCCGACCAACGGTGATGACCTGGTAACCAGCCTTAACGCGCAGATTCAGGTCGACGCCCAGAACGCGCTCGACGCGGCGGTCGCCAAGTCGCGGAGCGAGGGCAACGACCCCAAGCAGGCCGCGGCGGTCGTGATGACCACCACGGGCCGGGTGGTGGCGATGGCCAGCTACCCCAACTACAACCCGAACGTGTGGACCGGCGGCATCTCGCAGCAGGAGTTCAGCTACCTGTTCGGCTCCGGATCCGGCGCCCCGGTCATCAACTGGGCCACCATGGGCCAGTGGGCGCCCGGCTCTACGTGGAAGGTCACCTCCACCGCCGCCGCCGTGGCCGACGGGTACAGCCTGGACTCGACCTACGACTGTCCCGCCTCGGTCACCATCGGCGGCCACAAGTTCATCAATGACGGCAACCCGAACGAGGGCCAGATCTCGCTGTCCGAGGCGCTCATCCAGTCCTGCGACACCGTCTTCTACAACCTCGGGTACGACATGTACCTGAGCGACGACACGGGTGCCAACGTCGTGACCTCGCCCAAGGCCCCGGTGCAGACGATGCAGAAGATGGAGCTGGCCTGGGGGTTCGGCCAGCCCACCGGCATCGACCTGCCCGAGGAGAACCTCGGCAGCGTCCCGACCAGGGAATGGCTGTACTACTTCTGGAAGGACAACGCCTACACCGGCCAGGACTGGTGCAAGTACGGCAACGCCAACGGCTCCTACGTCCAGCAGATCGAGTACCAGGACTGCCATTACGGCAACGTATGGGAACCCGGCCAGGCCGCGATCGCCGCGATCGGGCAGGGCTACGTGACCGTCACCCCGCTCCAGCTCGCCGACGCCTACGCTGCGCTGGCCAACGGCGGGACGCTGTACAGCCCCAAGATCGGCGAGGCGCTGATCTCGCCGTCCGGGAAGGTGGTGCAGCGGATCACCCCGCAGGTCGTCCGCCACCTGCCGGTCTCCGGCGACACACTGGCCTACATCCGCGACGCGCTGGCCGGGGTGGTGACCCAGGGTACGGCGGCGGGCGCCTTCGGCGGTTTCCCGCTCAACCAGGTCTGCGTCGCCGGGAAGACCGGAACGGCCCAGGTGTTCGGCGCGCAGGCGTCGTCGGTGTTCGCCTCGTTCGCGCCGTGCAATGACCCGAAGTACGTGGTCGTCGTCATGGTCCCGGACTCCGGCTACGGCGCCGACGTGGCCGCCCCCGCGGTCCGCCAGATCTGGGACGGGATCTACGGCCTGGAGGGGCACAAGGCAGCGGTCCCGGGCGGCCAGGTGCCGTCCTCGCTGCCGCAGCTATCGCCCGCCGGAACGATCAAGGCGCCGGCCGGCTACACCGGGGGGTCATGATGCTGGGCCGATCCAGCCCGAGCTATACCGCGCGCGGCTACAGCGCGCCGCGGCCCGGGATCTACTCGGCCCACCCGCGGTCCCTGCTGACCAGGGCGTTTGCCCGGAACTCCGTGCTCAGACACATAGACTGGCTGCTGGTCCTGGTGGTGACCGGGCTGAGCGCCATCGGCGTCCTGCTCGTGTGGTCGGCGACACAGCCCGGGCTGATCGCGGCCGGCGAGGACCCGCACACCTACCTGAAAAAGCAGCTGCTGTGGGCGGTGATCGGCCTCATCCTGATGTTCGCCGTGAGCTTCGTCGACACCCGGCGGGTGAGGTCGTGGTCCCCGGCGGTCTACGGCGCGACGCTGCTGGGGCTGCTCGCCGTGCTCTCCCCGCTCGGCTCGGACATCAACGGCGCGCACGCCTGGATCTCCCTGCCCGGCGGTTTCCAGGTCGAGCCATCGGAGTTCGCGAAGATCGCGCTCGTCCTGATCATCGCGACGGTCTTCACCCCGGCGCGAGGCGGCACTCCCGGCATCCGCTCGGTGCTCCTGGCGCTGGCCAGCGCGGCGCCGCTGATCGGGCTGGTGGTGATCGAGCCCGCGCTGGGCGTGGCCCTGGTGCTCATCGTGGTGACCGCCACCATGATCGTGCTGTCCGGGGCGCGGTTGCGCGTCATCGCCGCCCTCGTGGCCCTCGTCGCCGGCGCCGTGTTCGTGGGCGCCCGCCTGCACGTGCTGAAGTCCTACCAGCTGACCAGGTTTACCTCCTTCCTGCACCCGTCCGCTAACCTCGCGGGCGCGGGCTATAACGCGTCCCAGGCCAAGATCGCGGTCGGCTCGGGCGGGATGTTCGGCCAGGGACTGTTCCACGGCCAGCTGGTGGCCGGCAACTTTGTCCCGTCCCAGCAGACCGACTTCATCTTCACCGTGGCCGGGGAGGAACTCGGCTTCGTCGGCACCATCACGATCGTCGTCCTGCTCGGCATCGTGATCATCCGCGCGCTGCGGATCGCCACCCGCGCCGACGACCTGTTCGGCATGCTGGTCGCCTCCGGCATCGCGATGTGGTTCGCGTTCCAGTCGTTCGTGAACATCGGCATGACGATCGGCATCATGCCGATCACCGGCCTCCCGCTGCCGTTCGTCTCCTACGGCGGCTCGGCCATCTTCGCTGACATGATCGCGATCGGCCTGCTCCAGTCCGTTCACCGCCGCCGCCGGGTCTTCGAGTAGTGCCCAGCCCGGTCAGACCGCATGACCTGACCGGGGCTGGCTCCCGGACCAGCCCGCGGTTCCGCGGCAGCTGTCACCACCGGCCGTTCAGATAATCTCTTCACATGCCTGTCGAATCGGTATACCCGGCGCTGGAGCCGCTGCTGCCGCGGGTGCGCAAGCCGATCCAGTACGTCGGCGGCGAGGTCGGCTCGGTCGTGAAGGACTGGGACGACACCGACGTCCGGTGGGCGCTGCTGTACCCGGATGCCTACGAGGTCGGTCTGCCCAACCAGGGCGTCCAGATCCTCTACGAGGTGCTGAACGAGCGCGCGGGCGTGCTGGCCGAGCGCACCTACACGGTCTGGCCCGACCTTGAGGCGCTCATGCGGGGCAATGGCGTGCCTCAGTTCACGGTGGACTCGCACCGGCCGGTCAGCGCCTTTGACGTGCTCGGGGTCAGTTTCGCTACCGAGATGTCCTACACGAACCTCCTGACCGTACTCGACCTGGCGGGTATTCCCTTTTTTTCTTCCGAACGGACGGTGGCTCACCCCCTGGTGATCGCCGGGGGCCACGCAGCCTTCAACCCGGAGCCGGTGGCGGACTTCCTCGACGTAGCGGTACTCGGCGACGGCGAACAGGCCGTGCTCGCGATCACCGACCTGATTCGCGACTGGAAGCAAGCCGGGCAGCCAGGCGGTCGGGACGGCCTGCTGCTGCGGCTCGCGACCATGGCGTACGTGCCTCGCTTCTACGATGTATCGTACCGCCCTGACGGCAAGATATCAAAAATAATTCCTAATCGCCAGGGCGTATCGGCCACAGTGTCGAAACACACGGTGACGGACCTGGACGCGTGGCCGTATCCGCGCGCGCCCATCGTCCCGGTCGCCGAGACCGTGCACGAGCGGTACAGCGTGGAGATCTTCCGGGGCTGCACCCGCGGATGCCGGTTCTGCCAGGCCGGGATGATCACCAGGCCGGTACGGGAGCGGTCGATCACCACGATCGGTTCGATGGTCGCGGGCGGCGTAGCGGCCAGCGGTTTCGACGAGGTCGGGCTGTTGTCGCTGTCCAGCGCGGACCACAGCGAGATCAACGAGATCGCCGTCGACCTGGCCGACTGTTACGAGGGGACGAACGTCGGGCTGTCGCTCCCGTCCACCCGGGTGGACGCCTTCAACGTGACCCTGGCCAACGAGCTCAGCAGGAACGGCCGCAGGTCCGGCCTGACCTTCGCGCCCGAAGGCGGGTCCGAGCGGATGCGCAAGGTGATCAACAAGATGGTCACCGAAGACGACCTGCTGCGGACGGTCACCACGGCCTACGCCGGCGGGTGGCGGCAGGTGAAGCTGTACTTCATGTGCGGGCTGCCGACCGAGACCGACGCCGACGTGCTGGCCATCGCGCAACTGGCGCGCCGGGTCATCGCGGCGGGCCGCGAGGCGACCGGGCGGCGCGACATCAGGTGCACGGTGTCGATCGGCGGCTTCGTGCCCAAGCCCCACACGCCGTTCCAGTGGGCCGCGCAGTGCCCGCCGGACGTGGTGGACGCTCGGCTGCGCGCGCTCGGCAGCGCGCTGCGTTCTGATCGCGGCTCCGCCAAGGCGATCGGGTACCGGTACCACGACGGGCAGCCGGGCCTCATCGAGGGATTGCTGTCGCGCGGCGACCGCCGCGTGGGCCGCGTGATCCTGGCCGCGTGGCGGGACGGCGCGCGGTTTGACGGGTGGAGCGAATACTTCTCGTTCGAGCGGTGGCTGCGCTGCGCCGAGTCGGCGCTGGCCACCGAGCCGGTGGACCTCGCATGGTACACTACGCGCGAACGTGATTACAGTGAGGTGCTCCCCTGGGATCACCTGGACGCGGGACTTGACCGCGACTGGCTCTGGCAGGACTGGCAGGATTCCGTCGCGCCCGAGGGAGCGGCCGAGGTGGAAGATTGCCGCTGGACTCCGTGTTATGAATGTGGGGTCTGTCCCGCCATGGGTACCGAGATCCAGGTGGGCCCGACGGGGCAGCGCCTCGACGGGAGGCGACTGCTTCCCGTGGTCGGCGGGAGGTAGCGTGACGGAGCCGGGCCCGAGTGGTCCCAGGCCAGCCGCCAGGCCTGCGGTGCAGCATCTGCTGGTTCGGTATGCTAAGCGCGGGAAGATGCGTTTTGCCAGCCACAGAGACGTGGCTCGCGTCTTCGAGCGGGGCGTTCGCCGGGCCGGGCTGCCGATCGCTTACTCCGCCGGGTTCACGCCGCATCCGAAGATTTCTTACGCGGGCGGCGCGCCGACCGGTGTAGCGAGCGAGGCGGAGTACCTGAGCCTCGCGCTGACGTCCCGCCAGGCCGCGACGCAGGTGCGCCAGCGGCTGAACGCAACGCTGCCTGATGGGATAGATGTGATTGACGTCACCGAGGATGCCGGTGGGACCGCCCACCTCGAGGCGTCCGAGTGGCGAGTGGTTCTGCCGGGCGTGGAGCCAGCGGCGGCCGAGCGGGCCGTGGCCGGCTTTCTTGCCCTCAGCGAGGCGCCGGTGGAGCGCCTGACGGACAAGGGCGTCCGGCACCTTGATGCTCGCACGGCCGTGGTCGAGATGGACGTGCTGTGTTACCCCGCGGGGCAACTCCCCGGGATTTTCCCGCTCCTGGAGGGAAGCGCTTCCCTCCAGACCCCCTCGACCCTCCGGACCCCCCTTGGGGCGCCCCCCGGTTCCCCCCTGGCGGACGACGGCCAGCGCGCCGTCGTGACAGGTCTGAAAGATTGTGCCATTCTTCGAATGGTTGTTCTGCATACGGCTCCCGCTGTGCGACCCGAGGACGTGCTGACCGCGTTGCGCGAGCGACACGGCCTCGTGCCGTCATCGCCGCCCATGACCACTCGGCTGGCCCAGGGTTCGCGGGCCCAGCTGGCCGGGACGAGCGTGTTATGGCGGCGTTGCTGTGGCCCAGGGGAGGCGTCGCGTGAAGACAGAGATAAAGGCTCGGTGCTGTCGGGCCCGCGCGGTTACCGCGCGAGTCCAGGGCCGCCATCGCGGCCCCGCCCGCGCCTACGTTGACAATGTGCTCCCGCGTGGTACACGGGTCCGGCTGTGCGTGCTGCCGCTGGGCGGCACGCCGCGGACCGGCGCGCCCGGGAGCCTGACTGGAGATTGCCCGAATGCTCGAGAGCGAGCCGAACGACAGAGAATTCAATAACGATGCGACAGGCGGGCGTGATACCGGCGAGCTGAACCCCAGTGTTCCGAGCGTCCCGGCGGCCGTGTTCCAGCCGCCGCAGGTAGTGTTCCAGCCGCCGACCGCCCGGCCGGAGCCTTCGCAGCCCGGCCAGCCGCCGGGATCGCCACGAACCCAGGGATCCCCGGGATCCCCGGGGAGCGCGGAGCCGGCCGGCGAAGCCGGGGCTCCCCGAGACGACGACGAGGGCGCTGGCGCGGGCCGTCGCCGCAGGCGCAGGCCGAGCCGCAGCCGGTCCAGGGCTGGTGACCAAGACGCCGCCGCCGAGGCCGGCAACGCCCAGCCCGGGACCCAAGCAGACCAGGGCGCCCAGAAGGCCGAGACAGACCAGGGCGCCCGGGAGGCCCAGGGATCCGACGGCCAACCGGAGAGCCAGCGGCCCCAGGGGTCCACGTCACGCTCGCGCAGCCGGAAGGCCAGCGCGGCCAAGCCGGGCACGGCCAAGGACTCTGCTGATGCGCCGGCCGACCAGGACGCCCAGGGACCTCAGGGATCCGCCGACTCCGGCGAAGCGGCTGGTCCGGCCGATGACATCGACGATGCGGACTCCGACCAGAAGCGTGATGGCGAGGCAGGCGCGGGGCGCAGGCGCAGGCGCAAGCGCCGCCGCGGTTCCGCCGAGAGCCTAGCCGGGTCCGAGCCGCTCGCGTCCGATGACCCGCCGGACACGGTGGTGCACGTCCGCGAGCCGAACGGTACAGCCAGCCAAGCCGGCGCCGACGACGTGCGGTCGGTGAAGGGCTCGACCAGACTCGAGGCCAAGAAGCAGCGGCGCCGCGAAGGCAGGGATACCGGCCGCCGCCGGCCCCCGATCATCACCGAGTCGGAGTTCCTGGCCCGCCGCGAGTCCGTCGAACGGACCATGGTGGTCCGCCAGCGCAAGGACCGCACGCAGATCGCCGTGCTGGAAGACGGCGTGCTGGTCGAGCACTACGTCAACCGGTCGAGCCACCAGTCGTACGTCGGCAACGTCTACCTGGGCAAGGTGCAGAACGTCCTGCCCTCGATGGAGGCGGCCTTCGTCGACATCGGCAAGGGCCGCAACGCGGTGCTCTACGCCGGCGAGGTCAACTTCGACGTCAGCGGCCTTGAGGGCCAGCCCAAGCGGATCGAGTCCGCGCTCAAACCCGGCCAGTCGGTGATCGTACAGGTCACCAAGGATCCGGTCGGGCACAAGGGCGCCCGGCTGACCAGCCAGATCAGCCTGCCCGGCCGCTACCTGGTCTATGTCCCGGGCGCGTCCATGACCGGCATCAGCCGCAAGCTGCCCGACACCGAACGGAACCGGCTCAAGCAGATCCTGAAAAAGGTGATGCCGGAGAACGCGGGCGTCATCGTCCGCACCGCGGCGGAAGGGGCAGCGGAGGAAGAGCTGTCGCGCGACGTCGCCAGGCTCGCCGCCCAGTGGGA
>JASIGD010000231.1 GCA_030045295.1 Streptosporangiaceae bacterium | reverse complement strand
CAGCCGGCCACAAAACGAGCGCTGCCCATTTCAAGGCGCGTCCCCACCTGCTTCTGGCGAACCGCATGCCGCCCTCCTCCGTCCCTCGTGGCCCGGAAGCCTACTCTCGGCACGCCCCACGTGTTCCTGTTTCCTCATAATTCGAGCCGCCTAGTTACCGGCCGGCCAGGGCCGCCGCAGCGGCCTGCCTGACTGGCGCGGCGGTCGTGCCGCGTCGCCTGGATGGCCGCCGGCGGGTGCCGCGCGGTGCGTACGAGCTGGGGAATCGAGGTCAGACCGCGGCCGGCTGCCGCCATTGCTCGACGTAGCGGCGCAGCTGCTGGCGCCCGTGCAGGCCGCACTTGGCGTAGATGTTGCCCAGGTGGTACTCCACCGCCTTGCGGCTGATGAACAGCTCGGCCGCGATCTCGCGATTGGACAGCCCCTTCCCCACCAGGTCGGCCACCTCGGTTTCCCGGCTGGTCAGTGGCCTGCGTAACCGTCGGCCTACCAGCGGCTCATCCCAGGCTCTGGGCGCCCCAGACCCCAGCCCAGGCCCATTCGGCGAGCCGGGGAGCCTTCCTGGGGAGACGAACTAGGGAGTTTCTCTAGGGACTGCGCCCGCGATCCAGCCGACAGTGGATCCATCCGCACCTAAGCAGCCGAGCCACGGATGAGAGAGAAAGCATCCCCATGAGCACCCATACCGATGTCGCCACCGGGCAGACCACCGACCAGCAGGTCACAAGCCCGTCTCGGCCCGGACGCTGGATCGCGGCCGTCGTCGCGGTGCTGGCCGCGGCCGCGGTCGTCTTGACCGTGGTCACCACGGTGGATATAGGCAACATCTCGATCGTCGATGGTTGGTTCCCGGTCTTCTTTTTCTGGGTTACGGTCGCGGTCTGCCTGGTGGCGGTGGTCCTGCGCAGGGACGTGCTGAGGGAATTCGCGATCGGCGTTCCGATCGGCGTTGTCTTCGCCGTCTTGCTGTTCGTGGGGCTCCACCTGATGCAGGCGATCCCGGCGGGGGCGCCGCAGTCCCTGTACGTGTGGCTGTGCGTGGCGTGCCTCATCGCCGGCCTGGTGGTCGCCGGATGGCGGCGCGCCCACTGGCCCCGCCGCATCGCCGGCGTCGTTGCGATCCTGCTGGCCGTGGTGTCGGCGGGCAGCGCAGTGAACCAGGCGTTCGCGTACTACCCGACCTTCGATCGCCTATTCGGCCAGAGCGCCGACCACTTCCTCGACAACCAGCAGCTTGCCGCCATGCGCACCCAGGTGGACAAGACCGGCCAGCTCCCCGACCACGGCGCGACCCTGAGCGTTGCCATCCCCGGCAAGAACCTGAAGTACACGCCCCGGTCGGCGTACGTGTGGGTGCCCCCGGCGTGGTTCGCGCGCAATCATCCGCAGCTGCCGGTCATCGAGCTGCTGCACGGCACCCCCGGCGATCCCTCCAACTGGACGACGTCGAGCTTCGCCGACGCGACGGCGCTGGCTTTCGCCGAACAGCACCACGGGACGGCGCCGATCCTCGTCATGCCGGACGTCAACGGATCGTGGGGCGGAGACTCTGAATGCGTCAACAGCACGATGTACGGGGCCGTCGAGACGTACCTGACGCAGACCGTGCCGCAGTACATGCGGAAGAACTTCAACGCCAGCGCGGCTCCGGGATCAATCGCCATAGCCGGGCTCTCAGAGGGCGGTCTTTGCTCCGTGACTCTCGCCCTCAACAACTCCAAGGACATCCCGGTCTTCGCCGACTACTCCGGTAACGAGTCGCCCTCTTACTACTCCGACGACCAGCAGCAGACCATCCAGGCCTTGTTCGGCGGCTCACTGGCCAACTACAACGCCCACAATCCGCCGTACATCCTGACCCATCAGCGCTTCAAGGGCATGGCGGGCTGGTTCGAGGTCGGAGCCCAGGACACCGACACCCCGCCGGCCACCGTCCGCGCGCTGCAGCAACTGGCCTCGAACGCCGGAATCGACACCTGCTTCGCGATGCCGCCCGGCGGTCACGATTTCCGTCTCTGGGCGCAGGCCTTCATCGACTCACTGCCGTGGCTGTCCTGGAAGCTGAATCTCACGCCGGAACCGAAGTCCGTCCCGGCCCAGTGCGTGGCCGGAAAGGGTTAACGGCACCATGGCCGCCGCAATTGTCTTCGCCATCTTGTCCGCACTGTCGAACGCGTGCAGCGCCGTGCTGCAGCGGCTCGCCGTCGTGGACCGAACGTCCCAGGCGCGGTCGATCTGGCGCACCGCGACCGACCTGGTGCGTCAGCCGATCTGGCTCCTCGGGGTCTTGTTCCTGGTGGGTACGTTCGGGTTCCAGGCGCTGGCGCTGTACTTCGGCCCGCTGTCGGTGGTGCAGCCGGTCCTCGTGCTCGAGCTGATCTTCACGCTGGGCTTGCGCGTCTTTGTCCTCCACGACGGCATCGCCTCGCGGACCTGGTCCGCCGCCCTGATGATCTGCGTGGGGCTCGCCACCTTCCTCGTCGTGGCGTCGCCCACCGAGGGCACTCACGTGCCGAGCGCCGGACAGTGGATAGTGGCGATCAGCACCCGAGGCGTGATCGTGCTGGCCCTGCTCCTGCTCAGCCGTTACGGTTCGCCTGCCCGTCGCGCCGCCCTTTTCGGGGCCGCCACGGCCGTGGTGTGGTCCGTGGACGCGGCGTTCGTGAAGCAGGCGGTGGACGTGCTGGCGCGCAGCGGCCTGCTGGGGCTGCTCGTGCACTGGCCCCTCTACGCCATGATCGCGACGGGGGTGCTGGGCACGATCCTGCTGCAGGGCGCGTACGCGGTCGGGCCACTGGCCGCTTCCCAGGCGACCTTGCTCATCGTCGACCCTTTGGTGAGCATCGCGCTGGGAATCGAGCTCTTCCACGAGCAGCTGCGCACCGGCCCGGTGTACGTGTTCGGCGCCGTCGCGGCGCTCGCCGTGCTCGGCGCGGGTGTGGTCATGCTGTCGGTGTGGGCCCCGCCGGTGATGACCGCCGACGAGCTCGCCCGGCTTCCGGGCCGCGCCCGCGCCGGCGCGGACGGCGAGGAGATGGCCCTCAGCCGGATCCCGGCCGACCCAAAGTCCTAGCCCTCGCCATCGACGCGACGCCACCGGACGAGGCGGCTACGAGGGCCTCCGTTTCCGCACCCCGTAACCCGCTGACGAGCCGGCCCGGCACTCCTGGCCGTCTCGGCCAGTTCTCTTTTTATTTTCCGAACGGCCATCGGTGCTTGCCGCGCCGGGCCATGCTAATAACGGATCACCGCCAGCGACCCGCAGAGCTGGTTCGCCCCGCACGGCGCGGGCCGCTGGATCGGACCAAAGCACACAACTTCTTACGTGAACTTTCGACACGCAAACGTTTGCGGCACGTCTGAACCTTGTCAAACAGAATGTTCAGGCGCATTGTTGAAACTTGTGACACATTGGCCCGCCTAGCGGCAAGGGGGAAACAAATGGAATTTCCGCATCTCAAGACACTCTGGTTCCGAGGGCGGCGCCATCATTTGCGCGCCTTCCTGGTCGCGCTGGCCGCAGCAGGCCTGGCCGCCGCGATGACCGCCGGGCCGGCTTCGGCCGCCCCGGTTCTGGTGCCTCCAGGGCCCGGCCTCACGCCTGGCAGCGCCGTCGTGGGCGGTACCGCAGTCATGGCCTACACGGCCACCAACGGCTCGGTCTGGGTGAGGGACCTCGCCACCGGTGCGTACACCGCGGCCGGCGGGCACCTCGTCACCGGCCCGGCGCTCGTGGCGTCCGGGCCCGCCGTGGTTGTCTTCGGCGAGGGCACCAACGGCGCGCTGTGGCAGGACATCTGCGCCCCGGGCGGCAGCTGCGGACCCTGGGTGTCGCTCGGCGGCATCATCACCAGCCAGCCTGGCGCTGTTTTCCGCGGCCCGGGAGTCGGGAACTATTCCGTGTACGCCCGCGGCACCAACGGTGCCGTGTGGGGCCGTGACCACACGTCCGCCGGCTGGGGTGCCTGGTACACCGCCGGCGGTAAGCTGCTGCCCGGCACCGGCCCGTCAGCTGCCTACCTGGGCGGAGTGTACATACTGGTCGTGGGGACCAACGACGCGCTGTACATACAGCATCTGCGAGTGACCGGCTTCACCTCGGTCGGCGGCGTCACCACCGCGACCCCGGCGCTGACCGCGATCTCGACCGCGCTTGTCGGGTTCGCCCGAGGCCCCGGTAACGCCGGCTACTACCACAAGTTCCTGTCCACCTCGCCGGGCTGGCATTCGATGGCGGGCGCTCTTTCGTCGGGGCTGACCGCCTCCGCGGCAGGCGCGACGATCACGGATACCTTCGGGCTCGGCACCGACAGCCGGGTCTACGAGAACATCGGCCACTGGGCGGCGTATCCGCCCACGTTCGTCGGCTGGCGTCTCGCCAGCTGACTGACCGCGGGCCAGCCCGGGAAGACACTCGTCCTCCCGGGCTGGCCCGCCCATTGCGGCATTGTTCCATTGCGCGATGCCCGCATCTGGTCATTCCCTCGCCGGAAAATCCGTCGCCGTGAAAAGTCACCAAGGGCCAGCTCATTCATTGGCGAGCGGCAAAGCGGCCGGGCCCGTTATTGGCCGCGTCCTCTGGCCGGGCCCGCGGCCGGGACATAACATACTGGCCGGGGGTCCCCCCCGGCCGCCATTCAGCGGGAGACGCTTGTCCGGTCCATCATGATCTCGTTCAACAGCCTGCTGATCGTCGGCGTGGTGGCCGTCGCGGTGCCTTTGCTCCTGGGGCTGGTCCCGGCGGTGAAGGTGCCGCCGGTAGTGCTGGAGATCCTGGGCGGGGTCCTGGTCGGACCCGCGGTGCTCGGCTGGGTCCATCTGGACGTTGCTGTCCGGGTGACCTCGGACCTGGGCCTGGGTTTCCTGTTGTTCATGGCCGGCTACGAGATCGACATGCGGCGGTTCGACCGTCGGGTGCTTTCCCTGGCCGGGCGGGCCTTCGTTATGTCTGCGGTGCTGGCTGCGCTGGTCGCCTACGGGCTCCAGTTCGGCGGCCAGGTCAAGGACGGCTTGCTGGTGGGGATCACGCTGCTGGCGACCGCGCTCGGGATCCTGGTGCCCATTCTCAAGGACGCGGCCCAGACCGAGACCGGCTTCGGCCAGCTGATCATGGCCGCGGGTTCGCTGGCCGAACTGGCCCCGCTGGTCCTGTTGTCGGTGTTCTTCTCGGCGTCGTCCGCGAACCCGTCGGTGGAGCTGGCGCTCCTCGCGGGGTTCATCGGGTTCACCGCGGCGGTCGTGGTGGTGACCCAGCGGGTCCGGGGCTGGGGGCCGCTGCGTGACGTGGTGCACCGCCTTGAGAGCACCAGTTCCCAGCTGCGCCTCCGGATGGCCATCACGTTCGCGCTGGCCTTCGCGGTGGCCGCCGAGCACTTCGGGCTGGCTACCATCTTGGGGGCGTTCCTGGCCGGGGTCATCGTACGCCGGACCGACGAGTCGCCAGCCTCCCAGCAGCAGTTTCAGACCAAGCTGGAAGCGATCGGCTTCGGGTTCCTGATCCCGGTGTTCTTCGTCAGCACCGGCGTCGGCCTCGATATATCCGCCCTGTTCAGCAGCACCCGGGCCCTCGTCCTGGTGCCGGTGTTCCTGGTGGCGCTGCTGGTCGTGCGGGGCGTGCCGGCCGTGCTGTACGTGCCGGCGGTCGGACGTGCCCGGGCCCGCGCCGCCGGTTTCATGCAAGCCACGTCCCTGACCTTCATCGTGGTAGCGACCGTCATCGGCGTCCAGACCGGTCACCAGCTGCCGTCCACCGCCGTCTCGCTGGTGGTGGCCGGCCTGCTGTCGGTGGTCATCTACCCGCCGATCGCCCTGCGGATTCTGCACCGCGCCGCCGCGCGCGAGGTGCCCGGTCCCCGGCCCCCAGAACCGGACCCGGCGCAGCCCTTCGATCGCGAGGAGCCATTGTGAGGCGCTGAGCCGAGGCCAGCGGCACCCATCACCTTCCTCTGACCGGGCTGCGGTTCGGGGCCAGCCCTACTAGGAGGCTTCCTGGGGTGGCGAACTAGGGAGTGTCTCTAGGGACTGCGGCCTCAACCCGGCAGACAGTGGATCTATCCACGCGGAGCAACTGTGTTGAGAAAGACAGGCACCCACGATGAGCACCCCAGTCCTGTACCACGAACCGGCCCACCAAGAACCAGCACCCGCGCCGGGGTCGCGCGCCAACCCCTATCCCGCCCGGTCCGGGCGCGCCGCGACGCCGGCCGAACTGCCATCGGCCCGCCCCGGGCAGCTGGTCGAGGCGCGGGCTGCGGCGCTGTTCGCCAGCGACCTGTCGGCTCACGGTGAGCACACCGAGGTCGAGGTCGCGGCCGCGATCAGGGCGGCGATCGACACCCATAACGGCCTGCGTGGCTGCGCGGGCGAGGTCGCGGCCGCATACGGCGAATACCCGGAGACGGCGGCGCGCCGGATGCGCTGGGCCCGGGCCGTCGTGGAGGACATGTACGGCAGTCCGCCGGCCCCGAGCGCCGACGTCACCGCCGGGACCGTGCCGCAGGTCAACCCGGGCCAGGCCGGCCCCGGCACCGGGGCGCCGGC
>JASIGD010000230.1 GCA_030045295.1 Streptosporangiaceae bacterium | reverse complement strand
GGCGTCGGCTCGCGCCCCAGGTCCTGGAGCATCTGGCGCTGCACCCGGGCGAGCTTGTTGATGACCTCGACCATGTGCACCGGGATGCGGATGGTGCGCGCCTGGTCGGCCATGGCGCGGGTGATCGCCTGCCGGATCCACCAGGTGGCGTACGTGGAGAACTTGTAGCCCTTGGTGTAGTCGAACTTCTCCACCGCCCTGATCAGGCCGAGGTTGCCCTCCTGGATCAGGTCGAGGAACAGCATGCCGCGGCCGGTGTAGCGCTTGGCCAGCGACACCACCAGGCGGAGGTTGGCCTCGAGCAGATGGTTCTTGGCGCGGGTGCCGTCGTCGGCGATCCACTCCAGGTCGATGCGCACGTCGGTGGGCAGGCTACGGCCGCCCTCGGCCAGCTTCTCCTCGGCGAACAGGCCCGCCTCGATCCGCTTGGCCAGCTCAACTTCTTGCTCGGCGTTGAGCAGCGGTACCTTGCCGATCTGCTTCAGGTAGTCCTTGACCGGATCCGCGGTCGCGCCGGCCACCGCTACCTGCGCCGCCGGCAAGTCCTCGTCGTCGTCGCCGAAGACGAGGATCTCCTCGTCCTGTTCGGTCCCGTCCGGAGCGATCTTGACGACGAGCGCGCCCGCAGCCTCGGGTCCCTCAGGGCTCCCGGGCACCTCGGCCTCGGCCTCCGCGTCCACGGAGGCCGGATCGGGCTCCGGCGCTTCCAGGGCGTCCAGCGTGTCAAGCCCGTCGGGGCCTTCGGCATCGTCGCCCGCCAGGTCGGCTGCCGCGACGACATCCGCCAGGTCGGGCTCCTCCAGGTCGCCTTCGGCCAGCGCGGCCTGGATATCGACGTCCGCGTCGTCGAGATCATCGAAGCTGTCTAGGTCCACCGCGTCGTCGTCGAGATCGATCGCGGCCAGGCCCGCGTCGGCGCGTACCCCGGAACCATCCTCGTCCGGGTTTCCGGGTCCAGGATCCGAGGGCCGCGGAGCCTCCTGAACCGCCTGATCCTCGACGGCCTGGGGCTGATGGCCCGACGTCCTGGGGCGCTTCCGCGCTGCGGAGTCAGCAGCGCTCACGACCACGGTCACCCCTTCCTTCGCTGGCTAGATGCCACTCGGGACTGATTCAAACCCGCCTGCCTCCCATCACCATAGGCGGCGGGCGGGAGTGACTTGTACGCCTCGGCTCGGGTAACCGTCACCGCGCACCGCCCGAAGGCCTGTGCATGACCAGCACGGTGACGTCATCGTCTTGTTCGTGACCTGCGAGCATATGATCCGCCAGGTATTCGAGCAGCCGTTCCGGCCGGCTGAGCAGGTCGTCATTGGCCCGCGCGGCCACCGCGGCCAGCTCCTCCAAGCCTGCGTCGAGACCGCGATTCCTGGTCTCGACCAGCCCGTCGGAGTAGAAAACCGCCGTGCTGCCGGGGTGCAGGGTGAACGGCTGCTGCTTTCTCGGGCTGGCCCACCCGAGCGGGGTGCCGGGCTCGACCTGGTCGAACCGCGGCGCGCTGCCGGCCTCGAGCATCAGAGCGGGCAGGTGACCCGCGTTGCCGAGCACGCCTTCGCCGGTCTCCGGGTCGATCACCAGGTAGGCGACGGTGGTGACCTGCTCCTCCTCCTCGGTGGCGCTGAACAGGCGGTCGAGGCCGCCGAGGACGGCGGCCGGTCGCGGGTCGGTGAGCGCGAGCGCGCGCAGCGCGTTGCGCACCCGCCCCATCCCGGCCGCGGCGGTCAGGCCCTTGCCCATCACGTCGCCGACCGCCACGGCCAGCCGCTGGTCGGGCAGGCGGAAGGCGTCGTACCAGTCGCCGCCGATCTCCATGTTCAGCGCGACAGGAAGGTACCTGGCCGTCAGGACCAGGCCGGGAACGCTCGGCAGCCGGTCGGGGAGCAGGCTGCGCTGCAGCGTCTCAGCCGTGGTGTGCTCCCGCTCGTACAATCCCGCCCGCTCGACCGCCAGCGCGCACTGGCCGGCCAGCGCCTCGAGGAAGACCCGCTCTTCCTCGGTGATCTTCCTCGGCCGGCCGAACGAGAACCGCAGCGCGCCCAGCGGCGCGCCGGCCGCCAGCAGCGGCAGGCCGACCCAGGACCGCTCGTCGGACGTCGCCGCCAGGCTGGCCGGGTGGATGTCGAGCTCGCCCTCGAACTGCCGGCGCAGGTCCTCGGGATCCTCGATGAGCACCGGCCGCCGGGACGCGATCGCCTTGGTCATCACGCTCGGGGCCTCGAGCGTCAGCGGGCCGCCGGCCGAGTCCGGCGCGCTGGGCATGCCGTCGTCGTTGACCACGCGGAGCCGGGCGCCGTCGGTGTCGAGCAACGCGACGGCCGAGCGCAGCGCGCCGATCGCCGTCTGGCCCACCTCGGTGATCACCTCCACCACCTGCTCGACGGTGAGCGCCTCGGCCAGCATGGAGGTCGCCTGCTGCAGCCGTGCGGTGCGCAGCGCGGCGGCGGACAGCTGCTCGGTCAGCCGCCCGCGCATCTCCTCGGCTTCGCGCTGGCTGGTGACGTCGGTGCTGGCGCCGACCCACTCGACGATCTTGCCGTCCCGTTCGATCGGCACCGCGCGCACGTCGAAGTGCCGGTACGAGCCGCTCTTGGTGCGGATCCGGTAGCGGTCGTCGAACACCTTGCCGGTGCGGACGCTCTCGCGCCAGTCCCGCTCGACCCGCTCCCGGTCCTCGGGATGGACCGCGTCGAGCCAGCCGCGGCCGACGTAGTCCTCGGCTGACTGCCCGGTGATCCACTGCCATTCCGGCGAGTCTTCCTTCATCTCGCCGTCGGGCGCCGCGACCCAGACCACCTGCGCGCCGCCTTGGACCAAGGAGCGGTAGCGCTCCTCGCTGCGCCTGATCTGTTCCTCGGCCGCGTGCTCGCCGCCTTCGAGCAGCATGAGGCCCACGGCGGAGATCTCCCCGGCCGCGTCGTGCACCGGGAACCACGAGGCGCTGGCGGTCCCCGCCGCCGAGGACGCGTCGGCGAGGACGTGGAAAGGCTCGGTGAGCGGCGTGCCGTCGGCCAGCACCTTGCGCAGCGCGGCCTCGGCCCGCGCCGCGAGCTCCTGGCCCCAAACCTCGGAAGGCAGCAGCCCTTGGTAGCCCGCGGGATTCGCGTCGGCGTGCCCGTTCAGCCGCGCGAGGGCAGTATTCACCCGGCGGAAACGTAGGTCGGGCCCGAACAGCGCGAAGCCGACCGGCGCCTCCAGCATCAGCATCTCCACCAGAGCGGGGTCAGACGCATCCGGTGGCCCGGGTACCGACGTCTGGTTGCTCACAGCGGACGCCTGCATACCGCGCCGGGAGCTGCCATGGGCGGCTCCTTCCCCGGGGATCGTTCCCGCAGCCAACCAATTAAGCGTGCCACAGTCCGGCAATGAGTGCGGCCGGGTAACCGGATTCGCGGACAGCGAACAGCGGCCATCTGCTCGCGTTCGGAGTGTCCGCGTGTCGCATGCCGTCTAGGAGGCGGAATTACAGCGGGCATGACACCGTAGCATAGCGTCCGCATGTCAAGATCTGAGAGGCTATCAGCGTGAGTCCGCAGAGCCGACGAAGCCAGCCTCCTGGCGGCCCGACCCCGGGCGGATCAGGCGGCGGCCAGCGAGTCCCAGGGGCAGGTGCCG
Source organism: Streptosporangiaceae bacterium (assembly GCA_030045295.1). Next base: position 656 of record JASIGD010000230.1, on the reverse strand, counting down.
GCGTCCCGCCGCCGAACGCGCTGTTCGCCGAGATGCTGCGGGCGGCCCGCGAGCTGCTGGCCGTGCGCAGCCCGCTCGACGCGGAACTCATGGTCAGCGAGCTGCTCGGCACCTGGTGGGGCGAGCAGCTGGTCATGCCCTCGGGGGGACGATCCCCCTCTAACGGGGGAAAGCCCCCGGGGGCGGGACGCCGCAGTGGCGTATCGGTCGAGCAGCTCGTCGGCGAGGGGCTGGTCGACTACGCCGCCGGGCAGCGCAGCCCGGCGGCGCTCGCGCTGCTGTCCGGCATCGCCTGCCTGGGCACGCCCCGGCAGGCGGCCAAGGCCGAGCGCGCGGCCATCGACCTGATCGAGAGCGGCGTGCCCTGCCCCGGCTGGGCGGAGCACATGGGCGCGGTGACGCCGGCCGAATGCTACGTCAACCCCGACGTCCTCGGCGACCAGGACGAGGTCATCTGCGTGTTCGGTTACGAGGGCGAGGAGCCGCACGCGCTGGTCACCGTGGTGGACTACAACGCGGACGGGATGATCCGCGACGGCTGGGTGACCTCGCGGGTGGACAAGCTGCTCGACCACTGCCGCGAGGCGAGCAGCCAGCGCCGGGCCGAGGGCAAGTACGCGTTCCGGCAGGTGGACGCGGGGCAGGCGCGGTACATG